>JBLIJW010000014.1:0-35120 GCA_047636155.1 Flavobacterium sp.
ATTCTGAGTTTGTATTCATTTTTTTTACTTCTTTAAGTTAGTTGTTTGTCCTGCGGATAATAATATTCCAGTTCCTAATATGCCATTGTTAAGAATTGAGTTGTCTTGAAAGCATAAATACAATCCGATAAGCATTAAGGAAAAACCAATTACAAGTTTAGATTGTTGAAAATTTCTCGATTCGATTATTTTTTTCATTTTTTTTCTGGTTGGTTATATTTTTTATTGTCCTTGTCCTAATGAATATCCCGATTTTCCATCAAAATCATAAAGATTTTCTGTTTTAATAACATCAATTTTTGCATCTAAAGCCAAGGATAGTAAATTGATAATTTGATTTTTATAAAGTAGTTTTCCGTTCTTAGGTTTAAATCTGCATCTCCAATGGTCTGTGCAATATGTTTCTTCAAATCCGTTAGGCCAAACCTTAATACCACGATTTGTAATCATTGTAAGTTCTTTATTATCGGTATTTATACTTTGTAATTTTTCTGCTAATTCGTCTGGGTTAGTTCCGTTCCAATGAACAAATAAATCCACACCAACTAATTCTTTATTGGCAGCAGGTTTTTTAATGTACTTTGGAAGGTTTAAAACTGCATCTTTGGCGTAAGAAACTTCTTTTAAAATAGATGGTTTAATTCCTAGGTTAGCAATTACTGCATCGGCAAATTCTTTAGTGCCTACTTTTTGTTTGCTTACATTTTCTTTATAAATGTCGTAGGTATGAATTCCGTCTTCAATCGTTTTAAGCCATGCATTTTGTACTTTTTCGGCAATTTCGGTTTGACCGATATGGTTTAACATCATAACTGCGCCTTCTAATAATCCGGAAGGATTTGCCAAATTTTGTCCAGCCCGACGCGGTGCCGAACCATGAATTGCCTCAAACATCGCGCATTCTTCCCCAATATTTGCTGAACCGGCTAATCCTACAGAACCGGCAATTTGTGCGGCTATATCTGATAAAACATCTCCATATAAATTTAGAGTAACAATAACATCAAAAATTTCTGGCGTATCGGCCATTTTTGCCGCACCAATATCAATAATCCAATGCTCGTTTTCTATTTCTGGATATTCTAGTGCAATTTCATCAAATACTTGGTGAAACAGGCCGTCGGTTTGCTTCATGATATTATCCTTGGTAAAACAAGTTACTTTTGTGCGACCGTATACTTTGGCATATTCAAAAGCATATCGAACGATTTTTTCACAACCTGGTCTGCTAATTAATTTTAAACATTGAACTACTTCATCTGTTTGTTGGTGTTCAATTCCTGCATATAAATCTTCTTCGTTTTCACGGATGATTACAATATCCATTTCTGGATGTTTTGTTTCTACAAATGGATGTAAGCTAACACAAGGTCTAACGTTAGAATACAGACCTAAAAATTTTCTGGTGGTTACATTTAAACTTTTATAACCGCCACCTTGTGGAGTTGTTATTGGTGCTTTTAAGAATATTTTATTCTTTCGGATAATGTCCCAAGATTCTGGTGCAATACCTGCAATGTTTCCTGATAAATAAACTTTTTCTCCAACTTCTATTTCATCAATTTCTAATTTAGCTCCGGCGGCTTTTAGAATTCTTAAAGTAGCATCCATAATTTCTGGACCAATTCCGTCTCCTTTTGCAACTGTAATTCGTGTCATAATTTGTGATTTAAAATTTGATAGGGCAAAATTCTACATAATAATCCATATATTTTTATTTATATTTGTAATGATATATATAAATTATTTTTATGAATTATACTTTACATCAATTACAAGTTTTTTTAAAAGTGACACAAACTTTGAGTATTACAAAGGCTGCAGATGAATTACATTTAACTCAACCGGCAGTATCTATTCAGTTAAGGAATTTACAAGATCAATTCGAAATTCCGTTAACGGAAATCGTAGGAAGGCAACTTTATGTAACCGATTTTGGAAAGGAAATTGCTATTGCGGTAGAAAATATTTTAAATGAAGTTCATGCAATAAATTACAAAACACTTGCGTTTAAAGGGCAACTTTCTGGTCGTTTAAAACTTGCTGTAGTTTCTACAGGAAAGTATGTTATTCCTTATTTTTTAGCAGATTTTCTTAAATCAAATGCATCTGTAGAACTAGAGATGGATGTAAATAATAAAACTAAAGTGGTAAAAGCACTAAGAAACAATGAGGTTGACTTCGCTTTAGTTTCTGTAATCCCTAAAGATATTGCTATTGAAAGTGAGGTTTTATTAGAAAATAAATTAGTTTTGGTTGGAAACAATGAAATTAAATTAAATACAAAAGAAAAAATTCCGGATGTACTTTTTAATTCTCCTTTGTTGTTTAGAGAAATTGGTTCTGCTACCAGATTGGCGATGGAAGGTTACATCAATCAGAAAAAAATCCATACTAAATCTTCTATTCAACTTACCTCTAATGAAGCAGTGAAGCAGGCAATTATTGCTGGTTTAGGAATTTCTATTATGCCAATTATAGGATTAAAAAATGAATTAGATACTAATCAGATTAAAATAATTCCGAGTAGTGGTTTACCTATTTTGACGAATTGGCGTTTAATTTGGTTAAAAGGAAAAAAAATGAGTCCGGTTGGAAGCGCTTTTTTAGAATTTATTCGCCAAGAAAAAGAAACTATTATTGGTCAAAAATTTTCCTGGATTTCAAATTATTAATCCTCTAAATTTTCGTTAAATGCGGATGGTAGCAATTGCGGAATGAATTTTACTAAAATGGGCAACAATAGTCCGCCACCCGGAAGCAAAAATATTGTTAAGGATGGAATACTTTTGCAAACATCTAGCAATTGTTTTTTGACTTTCTTTTTTTCTTCTTTAGTTAGTTCTCTTTTGGTAGACTTTGCTAGCAAAGAAACTAGTTCTTTACTTTCAATCAATTCTTTTGTTAATCGTACCTTGTTTCGCTTAATTAAAACAATTACGCCATTAGTCGTTTGGTCGTAAAAATGTTTTACCGGATTAGAATAATTAAAATATGAAATTTCTGATTTGTTTGTAGTTATAAATTCCGAGGTAAAATCAATGCTATCTTCAATCCATTGGTTTTTTAGCTGTAATTTTTCACCTAATTTATGAATAAAATAAATTTCTTCATTTTCTAAAATCCCATCATCCCAAATGGAAAGATTTGCTAAATCTAACAAATAAAATCGTTCAAAGTCATTAGATAAATAATCTAAATTTAAATTTTCAAATTGATTGTTGGAATTTATTTCTGAAAATTTTGCATAACGAACAGAAGATTCGAACAGACGAATCATTAAATCGTCGTTGTTAGTTTTTTTTGGTTTAGTTTTTAAAGATAGGCTAATGGTTGTTAGAATAATTTCTTCAATTTTTTTGGTATATTTCTCGGGAATTGTCTTTTCTGATAAATAAATTTCAAAAGCTAAAACGTCTATAAACAACAAGGCATTTGTAATTATATGAGAAAAATTCTTACTAATTATATCTTTATTAGTCTGAATTCTTTCATTAAAAATAGATTCTAATTTAGAAGAATGTGTTGAGGAAATTAATTTACTAAAAAAAGTTTCTTGTTTTTTTTGAAGTAATTCATAAAAGGAAATGACCTCTGCAATAAAAATTCGGAAATCTGTTTCTTTAGGATTCTTAATTAAATACATCTCAAACAAACTATCTAAAAATGCAATTTTATAAAGTTCGTCATTTTTTAAACCAATCAAAGTTTGAATTGGAATAGATTGTATTGTTATGATATGACCAAAAATAAATCCAGATTCGCGAATTTTTTTATACAATATTTCTTTAGAATTACATGAATTAAATGTAGTTCGTTCGAAGAAATATTTTTCAACCCAGCCTGAAGCAGAAGGATTTATCATAAAAAAAAGTTTGTATTCTGAATCAGATTTCAGAATACAAACTTCGTAAAAATAGTTGAATTAAAGAAGGCTATTTAAACAAATAACGCTTATTTAATAATCGCCGAACATGCCACTCTACCGCCAGCATTTCCGGTTGGTTGGGTTTTATAATCGTCTGGATTTTCGTGAACAATTAATCCTTTATTTAATATATTTTTTGTATCATCGGAACAACCAATGCACCATTGATCTGTTTTGAAAAGAACGGTTGCATTTCCGTCTACATCCGAAGTAAAATTACCAATATCACCTTTATGATATTCTGCATCACCCCATTTTCCATGATTTTTAAAAGTTGGGTTCCAATGTCCTCCGGCAGATTTTCCATCTTCAGAAGAACAATCTGCTTTTTCATGAATATGAATTGCATGAATTCCTGGCGTTAAACCTCTAAGTTTTGCCCTTAAAGTGACTACACCATTTTTTTCTGAAAAAACTGCCGTTCCAGAAACGTTGCTTCCACTTTTTGGCTCTAGAGTAATTGTTATTTCGTTAGATGGAGTAGTTGTTTTACATCCTACGAATGCAAAAAGTACAACAACTAATAATGTTAAGATTTTTTTCATGATATTATTTTTAAAAGATGTGTTTTGATTTATACCAAAGATAAATTTTAAAAGTCGGAATATGTTACATATTTTCAGATTATCTTTATAAAAAAAGGGAGTAATATTTATTACTCCCAATTTAAATTTAACCAAACTAAACTAAAATTTTAAAAACAATAATTATTTTCTTCTACTAATTTTTTTGTGATAGTTTCTCTCAAGGCAACAATATTTGGCATGTTAGTATATTTTGTGAATCTACGTAAACCCATTAACATCATTCTTTGTTCGTCACCTTCTGCAAAAGAAATGATACTTTCTTTTCCTTTTGCATTTATAATGTCTACCGCTTTGTATAAATACAATTTGGCCATCGCTATTTGCTCTGTTACTTTATTTTCACCTTCTTTTTTTGCTAATTTTTCTGTACGTAAAATGGTGCTTTCTGCCATGTAAATTTCAATTAACATATCTGCAGCTGCCATTAGCAATTGTTGGTGACCATCTAAATCTGGTCCGTATTTTTGAACTGCTCCACCAGCAACCATTAGGAACGCTTTTTTTAATTTTCCTAAAAGTTCTTTTTCTTCTGCAAAAAGTTCTGAATAATCTGGAGTTTCAAAAGATGGAATTCCCATTAATTCTTCTTGAACTTTTGATGCAGGACCAAGTAAATCTACATGACCTTTCATCGCCTTTTTAATCAACATTCCTACAGATAGCATTCGGTTGATTTCGTTTGTTCCTTCATAAATACGAGCAATACGAGCATCTCGCCAAGCAGATTCCATCGGTGTATCTTCTGAAAATCCCATTCCTCCGAAGATTTGAATACCTTCATCCGAACAGTTTTGAACATCTTCTGAAACTGCTACTTTAAGTATAGAACATTCGATTGCAAACTCTTCAACTCCTTTTAATTCTGCTTCTTGGTGTGAATTTCCTTCTGCAACTCTTGCATTAATTCGATCTTCAATTGCCTTTGCCGCACGATAAGTTGCGCTTTCTCCTGCATAGGTAGAAGTTGCCATTTCTGCTAATTTGTAACGAATTGCTCCGAATTGTGCAATTGGTGTATTAAATTGTACTCTTTCATTAGCATAATTAATTGCTCCAGAAGTTACTCTACGTTGTGCATCTAAACAAGCTGCTGCTAACTTGATACGTCCAACATTTAGAGAGTTCATAGCAATTTTAAAACCGTTTCCTCTTTCCGAAAGCATATTTTCTACCGGAACTTTTGTATCATTAAAGAAAACCTGACGTGTAGAAGAAGCACGAATTCCTAATTTGTGTTCCTCTTCGTTCATTGTAATTCCGTTAGATGCATCGTTTTCTACTATAAAACCGGTAATGTTTTTGTCGTCACCAATTCTTGCAAAAACTATAAATACAGAACAGAATCCTGCATTTGAAATCCACATTTTTTGACCGGTAATTAAATAAGTTTTTCCATCTTCTGATAAAACAGCTTTTGTTTTTCCAGAATTTGCATCAGATCCTGCGCCTGGTTCTGTTAAGCAATAGGCACCGAACCATTCCCCTGAAGCCAATTTTGGTACGTACTTTTGTTTTTGTTCTTCATTACCATACAAAGTTATTGGCATAGTTCCGATTCCGGTATGCGCGCCAAATGCAGTAGAAAAAGATCCGGTTGCACCTGAAATGTAATCGCATACTAAACAAGTGTCTACAAATCCCATTCCTAATCCGCCATAAGCTTCTGGAACTGCTATACCTAGAAAACCCATATCTCCAGCTTTTTTCATGCAAGCTTCTGTATAGGCATAATCTTTCTTTTCGAATCTGTCTTTATGCGCCCAAAGTTCTTTGTCTGCGAATTCTTTTACAGAATCACGCATCATTAATTGTTCTTCAGAAAAATCTTCTGGTGTAAAAACGTTTTCACATTTTGTTTCTTTTACAAGGAATTGTCCTCCACGAATTATATCGCTCATATTTTTATTTTTTTTAGTTTATAGCATTTCAAATATTCCGGCAGAACCTTGACCGGTTCCTACACACATAGAAACAATTCCGTATTTATTCCCTCGGCGTTTCATTTCGTCAAATAATTGTACCGATAATTTTGCACCGGTACAACCTAATGGGTGTCCTAATGCAATTGCACCACCGTTAACGTTTACAATTTCTGGATTTAAATCTAATTCTCTGGTTACAGCAATTGCCTGTGATGCAAAGGCTTCATTTAATTCAATTAGTTCAATATCTTTTAAAGTCAAACCTGCTTGTTTTAACGCTTTTGGAATAGCTTTAACTGGACCAATTCCCATAATTCTTGGTTCTACACCAGCAGAAGCAAAATTTACTAATCTGGCAATTGGTGTAATATTTAATTCTTTTACCATTTCTTCGCTCATAATTAAAACAAAAGCGGCACCATCACTCATTTGCGAAGAATTACCTGCTGTCACACTTCCTCCGGCTTCAAAAACTGGTCTTAGTCCAGACAAAGCTGCAATAGAAGTTCCAGCTCTTGGACCTTCATCTTTGGATACAGTATAACTTTTAGTTTCTTTTTTACCGTTTTCATTGATAAAGGTTTGTTCTATTGTAATCGGTACAATTTGCTTATCAAATTTTCCTTCGGCTTGCGCTTTCAAAGCTTTTTCATGCGAATGAAATGCAAATTCGTCTTGGTCTTCTCGAGAAACATTAAATTGTTTAGCAACTGCTTCTGCAGTTAAACCCATACCCCAATAATAATCTTCGTTTCCAGCTTTTGCTACAGCATAATCTGGTGTTGGTTTGTATCCGCCCATTGGGATGAACGACATACTTTCTGCACCACCAGCGATAATACAATCTGCCATTCCGCTTTGGATTTTTGCAGTTGCCATTCCGATAGTTTCTAAACCCGATGCGCAATAACGGTTTACTGTTACTCCAGGAACATCTGTCACTTTTAATCCCATTAATGAAATCAAGCGGGCAACATTTAAACCTTGTTCTGCTTCTGGCATTGCATTTCCAACCATTACGTCATCAATACGTTTTTTGTCAAAATCTGGCAATTCATTCATCATGTGTTGGATGGTTTCTGCAGCCAATTCATCTGGACGTTTGAAACGGAAAACTCCTTTTGGTGCTTTTCCTACTGCTGTTCTGTAAGCTTTTACTATATATGCTGTTTTCATAATTTTAGTTTCTTAAAGGTTTTCCTTTTGTTAACATAAATTGGATGCGTTCCAATGTTTTTCTTTCTGTGCAAAGCGATAGGAATGCTTCTCTTTCAATATCTAACAAGTATTGTTCGCTTACCATAGAAGGTTCTGATAAATCACCACCGGCCATAACATAAGCTAATTTATTTGCGATTTTTTTATCGTGTTCTGATATGTATTTTCCTGCTTCCATTTGGTCTGTTCCAACTAAAAACATACCTAATGCTTGTTTACCTAAAACTCTCACATCGGTACGTTTTATCGGTTGAGTGTAACCGGCTTCAGCCAAAAATAATGCTTGTTTTTTTGCTTCTGCTAATTGTAAATCTTTGTTTACTACTACAATGTCTTTTCCGTGTTGTAAAATTCCGGTATCAAATGCTTCATAGGCTGATGTCGATACTTTTGCCATTGCAACGGTCATGAAATATTCTTGAAGAACATTCAATTCTACATCATTTTTATGGAATAGGTCGGATGCACGCAAAGCCATTTCTTTTGATCCTCCACCGCCAGGAATTACTCCGACACCAAATTCAACCAATCCAATATAACTTTCTGCTGCTGCAACTACTTTATCTGCGTGCAACGTCATTTCGCAACCACCGCCTAAAGTCATTCCGTGTGGTGCAACTACAACTGGAATTCCTGAATAACGAACACGCATCATAGAATCCTGAAACATTTTGATTGCCATGTTCAATTCGTCGTATTCTTGTTCTACGGCCATCATAAATATCATTCCGATATTTGCACCAACAGAGAAATTACTTGCTTGATTACCTATAACTAAACCCTGGAATTCTTTTTCTGCTAAATCAATAGCTTTATTTAATCCGGCAAGAACATCTCCACCGATAGTATTCATTTTAGATTGAAATTCTAAATTTAAAATTCCGTCGCCCAAATCTTGGATTGCAACACCTGAATTACTCCAAACTTTTTTGCTTTCGCGAATATTATTAAGTATTATGAAACTATCTTGTCCTGGGACTTTTTCTTGTTTTTTGTTTGCAATAGAGTAGAAGTAAGATGCTCCATCTTTTACTTGGTAGAAACTTTCGTTTCCAGAAGTAATCATATCGGTAACCCAAGTTGCAGGTTTAAAGCCTTCTGCTTCCATTAATTTAATTCCTTTTTGCACTCCGATTGCATCCCAAATTTCAAACGGACCATTTTCCCAACCGAAACCCGCTTTCATTGCATCGTCAATTTTATAAAAATCGTCTGTGATTTCTGGAACTCTGTTCGAAACATAAGCAAACATTGCAGTAAAATTTTTACGATAAAATTCGCCTGCTTTATCTTTACCTTTGACTAATACTTTAAATCTGTCAATAGGTTTATCTATTGTTTTTGTAAGTTCTAAAGTGGCGAAAGATGCTCTTTTAGCTGGTCTATATTCTAATGTATTCAAATCTAATGTTCGAATATCTTTTCCTTCTTTTTTATAAAAACCTTGTCCGGTTTTGCTTCCAAGCCATTTATTTTCCATCATTTTATTGATGAATTCTGGCAATTTAAACAATTCATGTTCTTCGTCGTCCGGACAGTTTTCGTAAATTCCGTTAGCAACGTGAACTAATGTATCTAATCCAACAACATCTACTGTTCTAAAAGTTGCCGATTTTGGACGACCAATTACTGGACCAGTTAATTTGTCAATTTCTTCAACAGTTAAATCCATTTCTTTTACTAAATGGAATAAACTTTGGATTCCGAAAATTCCAATTCTGTTTCCTATAAAAGCAGGAGTATCTTTTGCAACTACAGAGGTTTTTCCTAAAAATTTGCTTCCATAATCAAAAAGGAAATCTAAAACTTCTTGTGAAGTATTTGGTCCTGGAATTATTTCGAATAATTTTAAATATCGTGCTGGATTAAAAAAGTGTGTTCCGCAGAAATGCTTTTGGAAATCTTCACTTCTTCCTTCGTTCATAAAATGAATCGGAATACCAGAAGTATTGGATGTTACTAAAGTTCCTGGTTTTCTGTATTTTTCGATTTGTTCAAAAACTAATTTTTTAATATCTAAACGTTCTACAACAACTTCAATAATCCAATCACAAGAAGCAATTTTTTGCATATCGTCTGCTGTATTTCCGGTAGTAATACGACTAGCAAACTTTTGGTTATAAATAGGTGACGGACTTGATTTTAAAGCAGTCATTAAATGTTCATTAACCAAACGATTTCTTACTACTTTGCTTTCTAATGTTAGTCCTTTTTTTTCTTCAATATCTGTTAAAGTATTTGGAACGATATCCAAAAGTAAAACTTCAACTCCTATGTTTGCAAAATGACATGCGATACCTGAACCCATTATTCCTGATCCTACAACTGCCACTTTTTTTATTAATCTTTTCATTTATATTATTTTAAATTATAAATTTTGAGTTTTTAAATTAAGAATTAAAATATTTTCTTTTCAGAAATTAATTCATTTATAGTATCTGCTACTTCTATGAAATGTTTCATTTTTTCATCTGAAATAGTGGTTTTTATGATTTCATTAAATTTTAAAACCGTTTGTTTGGATAAATCTCTTTTTTCTCTTCCTAAAGCGGTAAGATAAATTAGAACACCACGACCATCAGTAGGATTTTTCTTTCGAATTACTAAGCCTTTATCTTCTAATGTTTTTAAAGTTCTGGTCAAACTGGTTGCTTCCATTCCCATTCTATTACTTATAGAGCTAGATGGTGTTCCTTCTTCTTTATCTATACTTAATAGAGCAAAACCAATAGCCATTGAACCGTCAAATTTTGAAGCTTCTTCATTGTACATTCTTGATACAGCTTGCCAAGTAGCTCGTAGTATATAATCAATTGTTTTTTCTTTCATATTTTTATTTAAAGTCTAAAAACAGCCATCTTTTATCATTAAATAAAAATCTATAACGTTTTCGTTGGAAATTCAAATATACGAAAAATTTATTATGCACGCATAGTATATTTATTTTTTTTCTTTTTTTTCTTTTAAAGATATGAAATACAGTTAATTTTTCTTTTTTTTCAAAAAGAAAATAAATTGATAGCAAGAATAAAGCACAAAAAAAATCCGTAATTAAAATGTTTTAATGACGGATTATATTAATTTTCATTACTTTATCTAAAACATTATAGTTCCTAAATTCGTTGATGTACCAACAGTCACAACTACATTAGATTGGGTAACAGGCAAAAGTGGTAAAGAAGGAGTTATTGTAAAAGAATAAGTTCCTGGTAAAAGCCCAGATATTTGAAACTGACCTTGTGCATTTACATTACTCGAATATACAACTCCTGTTGATGAAGTGGCGCTTACTGCAGCCATTTCTCCGATTGGTGTAATATCACCTTTAATATTTCCTGTTATTGCCGTAACAATTGTTCTTAAAACTGGTTTAAGTTTGTAAGAACCATTTCCTGTTTGAATAATTGAAGCATTGGCATCAAAATCTATTAAAATTTCATTTTGAATGTCGGCTTCAAGTGTTTGATTAACAAGTAGTTTTAAACCGCTTTGCTCAGCGCTAGGCGTACTAAGTGGATAGCTTACTCCATTAGTTACAACAGTATTATTTGAACCAAGTATTAATCGAATTTGTCCTACTTGAGCATCATTTAATACACTTGTTGCTATTAAAGTTGTTAATCCATTGCTTAGATCTAGTAAGTTATAAATACCGGCCGTAGTATTTAGAAAAACTGTTACACCATTATTACCAGTTACTTCAACAGCTTGTAAATCAATATTTACCTCTTCATAAGGTCCAGGTGCATCTGTCATCCTCACATTGTAAGGATAACTTTTTTGAGAAGAATCACTGTCACAAGAATTAAGGCCTAACGAAGCAATTACAACTGCAAATAACAAAATTATCTTTTTCATTTTTTAAAATTTTAAATTATGAAATCATCTCCATAACTCTACAAAGGTGAATGATAGTTAAAAAAAGCTTTGTTATAATTCCACTTATATTTTATAAAATTCCTATATCTAGAAGTTTAATAATTCAAATTTCATCTATAAAAAAACACCTATAAAGTAAAACTTTATAGGGTGTTTTTTACAAATATTTTTTAGTAGGGATTTTAAAACTGTTTTAAAGATTAGACTAGTATATTTTATGAAATAAATTAATGTACTTTTCCATCACTACTTTACGTTTTAATTTCATAGTTGGCGTTAAATGTCCGGCAGGAATTGTCCATAAATCTGGGGTTAGCTCAAAACGTTTAATTTTTTCCCAATTCCCAAATTTTTCATTAATTCGGTTTACTTCTTGACCAATTCTATCAATAACCTCTTGGTTAGAAATAATTTCTTCGTTGGTTTCTCCCAATTTTATATCGTGCAATTTTGCCCAATCTTTAATAAAATCAAAACTTGGTTGAATAAAGGCAGCAGGCATTTTTTGGTCTGCACCAATTACCATTATTTGTTCGATAAAACGGGATTGCTTCATTTCATTTTCCAAAATTTGTGGAGCAATATATTTTCCTCCAGAAGTTTTAAACATTTCTTTTTTTCTATCGGTAATTTTTAAGAATCCTTCGGAATCAATCTCTCCAATATCTCCAGTATGAAAATAGCCGTTCACAATTGCTTCGTTGGTAAGTTGTTCGTCTTTATAATAGCCGATCATAACGTTTGGACCTTTGCATAAAATTTCTCCATCTTCGGCAATTTTAACTTCTACCTTATCTATAATTCGCCCTGCAGTTCCTACTTTAAAACCTTTGTTTCGCATGTCGTTTACAGAAATTACAGGTGAAGTTTCAGACAATCCGTAACCTTCCATAACCGGAATTTCTGCAGCAGCAAACATGCGTGCTAATCTTGGTTGCAAAGCAGCACTTCCATTAACAATTAAATCTAATTTTCCGCCAAGTCCTTCTTTCCATTTACTAAAAATTAATTTTCTGGCGATAGAAAGTTGGAATTCGTACCACCAACCATTTCTACCATAAGGTTCGTATTTTTCGCCTAGATCAATTGCCCAGAAAAATAATTTCTTTTTTAATCCTGTTAGCTCAGAACCTTTGGCTACAATTTTTTCAAAGACCTTTTCTATCAATCTAGGAACACCTGTCATTACAGTTGGATGCACTTCTTTAATATTTTCACTAATTTTTTCAATAGATTCTCCAAAGTAAATAGCAGTTCCGGTATATTGGTATATATAGGTAACCATTCTTTCGTAAATATGGCATATTGGTAGGAAACTTAATGCTCTACTTTTGGCATTTTCAAACGGAATGCGATTGGCACTATCCAATACATTAGAAACTATATTATTGTGCGACAACATTACACCTTTTGGTCTTCCTGTTGTTCCAGAAGTATATATTATAGTAGCTAAATCTAATGCTTTTACATTATTTTTTCTTGCTTCTACTTCATTTTGATTGGATTCGTCTTCGCCTAAATCTAAAACTTCTTGCCAATTTTTACAATTTGAAATTATATTAAAACTAAATATTTCTTTTAAATTCGGAACGTTTTCTTTAATATTAAATACTTTTTGAAGCACTTCTTCATCGGATACAAAAACATACTTTGCTTCGCAATGATTCAAAATATATTCGTAATCAGATTCCGAAATTGTAGGATAAATAGGTACGGTTTGTGCACCGGTTTGTAAAATACCAACATCCATGATATGCCATTCGGTTCTATTATTACTAGAAATTATGGCGATTTTATCGTTTGGTTGCAATCCTATTCTAAGTAAACCTCTAGAAATTGCGTTGGCTTTTTTTAAATATTCTTGGGTAGATGTTTTTTCCCATACTCCGTTTTGTTTTGTAACCAAAGCATCTGGAATGGCGTAATTCTCTAATTGAAAATAAGGAAAATCAAATAGTCTTGAAATGGTGGTCATGTAGGTAAATTTGTTGCAAATTAAATAATAATCTAGGTAAACACAATATTTATTTAAAATTAATACATTTAAATACGAATTTCATAGTTTTGACAAAAATTTAAATTACCCACTGAATGATCCATTCTATTAGAAAAGAAGAATATAAAGTTTTGTTTTACAGGTTGTTACTTGCTTATGTTTTCTTCTTTGTGGCAAGGTGTTTTTTCTTTTTTTATAATTCTGATTTAATTAAAATAGATTCTTTTACAGATTTCTTCGTCTTGTATTATCACGGTTTGGCTTTTGATACCACAGCTATTTTGTATCTAAACGGTTTATTTTTGCTTTTTTCTATTTTTCCTTTGGTGATTAATACTAAAAAAGGCTATCAAAAAATCTTATTTTATCTCTATTTCATTACCAATTTATTGGGTTTTGCTACTAATTTCATAGATTTTATTTACTACCGATTTAATTTTGGACGTTCCACAATTGCCGCTTTAGATTCGTTGAGAAACGAAAGTAATAAAGGTATTTTATTTTATAATTTCTTAATTCACTACTGGCACGTTTTCGTTTTGTTTTTTGCGTTGTCTTTTTTATGGATTTATTTATACAATAGAGTAAAAATTAGATATCAAAAACCAGTTAAACTATCTGGTTATTTTGTTACTTCGGTTTTCGGAATTCTTATAATTGCAACACTCGCAATTGGCGGAATTCGTGGTGATTTTCAAAAAAGTACTCGACCAATTAATTTGTTAGATGCTAGCAGATATGTAAAGAATCCGTCGCAAGCAGATTTTGTTTTAAACACTCCTTTCGCTATTATTCGAACTATGTTTAGCAATAATTTTAAAAAGTTAACTTTAGTCGACCAAAAAACTATTGATTCCCTAATTGTACCTTACAAGGAATACCATAATTTCCCAAAATCAAAACCAAATGTTGTGGTAATGATTTTAGAAAGTAATGGTCGCGAATATTATGGTAGTTTCAATAAAGATTTTAATATTTCCAATTATGTTGGATATACGCCATTTATAGATTCTTTGGCGCAAAAAAGTTTGATTTTTACCAATGCCTATTCTAACGGATACAAATCTATTCACGCCATGTCGTCTGTTCTGGCAGGAATTCCGTCTTTTAAAGATGCATTTACTTCGTCGCCTTATCCTAAACAAAAAACGCAATCTTTGGTTTCTGTTTTAAAAAGTGAAGGCTATCAAACTTCTTTTTTTCATGGTGCGCCAAATGGTTCGATGGGATTTTTAGGTTACAGTAATATTTTAGGAATCGACAATTATTTTGGCAAAACAGAATATAATAACGATGCCGATTTTGATGGTGTTTGGGGAATTTGGGACGAGCCATTTTTTCAGTATTTCAACAAAACAATCAGCAAAGAAAAGCAACCTTTTATGGCGACTATTTTTTCTGTTTCGTCGCACGAACCGTATCAGATTCCTTTAAAATATAAAGGCAAATTTCCTAAAGGAACAATTAATATTCATGAAGGAATTGGATATACGGATTATGCTTTACGCCAATTTTTTAAAGAAGCCCAAAAACAACCTTGGTTTAACAATACCATTTTTGTTATGGTTGGCGATCACGGAAACTCCATTTATTACGATTTTTATAAAAAAGAATTAAACAAAAATGCAGTTATGATGTTGGTTTATAAACCAAATTCTGATTTCGTTGGAGTAAACACTGATTTCTCGCAACAAATAGATTTGTATCCAACTATTTTAGACATGACAGGATATGAAAAGCCTTTTAGAAGTTGGGGCAGAAGTTTGGTTAGTAAGTCAAAGGTTTCTCCTTTTGTGATGCGTTATTCTAATAAAACCTATCAGTTAATGAGTGGTAATTATGTTTGTGTATTTGACGGAAAAAAAGCGATAGGATTTTATTTAAATTCGGATAAAGATTTAAAAAATAACCTCATAAAACAACGCAATACCGAAATGAATATTTTAGAAACTCGATGCCAAGCTTTTTTACAAGATTATATGGAACGTGTTATTGATAAAAAGTTGGATGGAAAATAATACAAAAAAAGCATTTCAATTAAGAAATGCTTTTACTTTTTATTTTTGTTTTTCAATCCACAATCGTGCATTTACAAATGCTTCAATCCACGGCGAAACTTCGTCGTTTCTGTCTTTTGGATAATTTGCCCAA
Organism: Flavobacterium sp.; assembly: GCA_047636155.1. Classification (GTDB taxonomy): domain Bacteria; phylum Bacteroidota; class Bacteroidia; order Flavobacteriales; family Flavobacteriaceae; genus Flavobacterium. The sequence continues at coordinate 15,682 of JBLIJW010000014.1, forward strand.
TTCCAAGGATACGTTGATCGTTCAATATGCGGCATCGTAACCAAATGTCTTCCGGTTTTATCACACAACATTGCCGTATTAAAATCAGATCCGTTTGGGTTTGCAGGATAACCTTCGTAACTATATTTTGCAACAATATTATAATTGTTTTCGGTATTTGGAAGTTGGAACTTTCCTTCACCATGAGAAATCCAAACACCTAATTTTGCACCTTCTAGACTAGAAAGCATAACCGAATTATTTTTTTGAATTTGTACTGATGTAAAATTGCTTTCGTGCTTATGAGAATCGTTAAATGTCATTTTTCCGTGCATTTCATGTTCCGGATTAATTACTTCTAATTCCATAAACAATTGGCATCCATTACAAATTCCAACAGACAAAGTATCTGTTCTTGCAAAAAATGATTTTAAAGCTTGGTTGGCTTTTTCATTATATTTAAATGCACCAGCCCAACCTTTTGCACTTCCTAAAACATCTGAATTAGAAAATCCGCCAACAGCACCAATAAACTGAATATCTTCTAAGGTTTCGCGACCAGAAATTAAGTCGGTCATGTGTACATCTTTTACATCAAAACCAGCTAAAAACATAGCGTTAGCCATTTCTCGTTCGGAATTACTTCCTTTTTCACGAATAATTGCCGCCTTAGGTTTTTGATTAGATGGCAAAACTGGAACGATTCCGTTAAAATGTTTTGGAAAAGAAAACTGTAGTTCTTGTTTGTCAAAATTTTCAAAGCGTTCTTTTGCTTTGTCGTTTTTAGACTGTTTTTGGTCGAGTAAGAAAGAGGTTTCAAACCAATTTCGTCTTAAATTAGGAATATCTAAAATTAAATGATCAATATATAATTTACTTTCTTTAATTACAGAACCTAATTTGAAAATTTCAATTTCTTTAAAACTTTTCTCAAACTCGGCATCGTTTTTAGCTTGTAAAACGATTCCTATATTTTCAGCAAATAGAATTTTAACAGTATCTTTTTCTTTAAAACAATCTAAAGTTAATTTTGCACCCAAATTATTTTCTGCAAAACACAATTCTAGCAAAGTAGTTATTAATCCGCCACTTCCTATATCGTGTCCTGCTGCAATCTGGTTATTTTTTATTGCATTTTGAATTGCATTAAACGCATTTTTAAAAAAGGTAGAATTTGTAATTGTTGGTGTTTCTGTACCAATTTTATTTAGTGTTTGTGCAAACGAACTTCCGCCTAATTTAAAATCGTCTTGGGAAAGATTAATATAGTAAATAGAACCTGCATTGTATTGCAAAACGGGTTCTACAACTTTAGTTATTTCGTTGCAATTTCCTGCTGCAGAAATAATAACCGTTCCAGGAGAAATCACTTCTTCGTTTGGATATTTTTGTTTCATAGAAAGCGAATCTTTCCCTGTTGGAATATTAATTCCCAACTCGATTGCAAACTGAGAACATGCTTCAACTGCTTCATACAAACGTGCATCTTCGCCTTTATTTTTGCACGGCCACATCCAATTTGCAGAAAGAGAAACACTTTTTAAATTATCTTTTAACGGAGCAAAAACTAGGTTAGATAACGCTTCGCCAATAGCATTTTTACTTCCGGATGCAGCATCAATCAATCCAGAAATTGGCGCATGACCAATTGATGTTGCAACACCTTCTTTTCCGATGTAATCTAAAGCCATTACACCAACATTATTTAGCGGTAATTGCAACGAACCAACACATTGTTGTTTTGCCACTTTTCCACCAACGCAACGATCGACTTTGTTTGTCAACCAATCTTTGCAAGCAACAGCTTCTAGTTTTAAAACATCTTGTAAATAATCAGTTACTTTATTTGTATCATATTCTAATTCAGAGTATTTTCTGGCAATAGAAACATCTTCCATTATGGTTTTAGGAGAACTTCCAAACATATCTTCTAGAGCAAAATCCATTGGTTTTTCTCCAGTCGTTTGGCTTTCAAAAGTAAATCTATGGTTATTGGTAACGTCACCAACTTGATACATTGGCGCTCGTTCTCTGTCTGCAATTTTTTGTAAAATTTCTAAATTTTCTGTTCCGATAACTAATCCCATTCGTTCTTGGCTTTCGTTACCAATGATTTCTTTGGCAGAAAGAGTTGGATCGCCAACAGGTAATTTATCTAAATCTATATTACCTCCAGTTTCCTCGATTAATTCAGACAAACAATTCAAATGTCCGCCTGCACCATGATCGTGAATAGAAACAATCGGATTATTTTCGCTTTCCACTAAACCACGGATTGCATTTGCTGCGCGTTTTTGCATTTCTGGATTAGAACGTTGGATGGCATTTAGTTCAATTCCTGATCCTAATTCACCAGTATCTGCAGAAGAAACAGCTGCGCCACCCATTCCGATTCGATAATTTTCACCACCAATAATTACTATTTTATCTCCAACTTTTGGTGCTTTTTTGATTGCTTGTTCGGCTTTGGCATAACCAATTCCTCCAGCTTGCATAATTACTTTATCGTATCCTAGTTTTCTATTTTCTTCTTCGTGCTCAAAAGTTAAAACCGAACCAGTAATTAAAGGTTGTCCGAATTTATTTCCAAAATCGGATGCGCCATTGGATGCTTTTATTAAAATATCCATTGGAGTTTGGTACAACCATTTTCGGGCTTCCATGGTTTTTTCGTAATCTCTATCCGAATTTAATCTTGAATACGATGTCATATAAACGGCTGTTCCGGCTAAAGGTAAAGAACCTTGACCACCAGCTAATCGATCTCTAATTTCTCCACCAGCTCCAGTTGCTGCGCCATTAAATGGCTCGACTGTAGTCGGAAAATTATGCGTTTCTGCTTTTAAAGATAGTACCGAATTAAAATTTGATTTGTAATAAAAATCAGGTTTATCTGCACTTTTTGGGGCAAATTGTTCTACAATCGGACCTTTTACAAAAGCAACATTATCTTTGTAGGCTGAAACAATATCGTTGGGGTTTTCTGCTGCCGTTTTTTTGATTAATTTGAATAAAGACGTTTCTTTTTCTTTGCCATCAATAACAAAAGTTCCGTTGAATATTTTATGGCGGCAATGTTCTGAATTGACTTGTGAAAAGCCAAAAACTTCTGAATCGGTTAACTTTCTGTTTATTTTTTTCGAAACATTTTCTAGATAAAGCACTTCTTCTTCACTAAGAGAAAGTCCTTCTTTTTCACTGTAAGCCGAAATGTTCTCTATCTCTAAAACCTTTTCTGGAATTGTATTAACTGTAAAAATATCCTGATTTAATTCGGAATATTTATAAGAAAGCATCGGGTCGAAATTGGTATTGTCTTCTGAAGTTTCTTCAAACTCTTCAATTCTAATAATTCCGTCAACACCCATATTTTGGGTAATTTCGACTGCATTGGTACTCCAAGGAGTTACCATAGCAGCACGTGGACCAATAAAAAAATCCGTAAGAACGGATTTATTTAGTATTTGTGCATCGCCAAAAAGCCAGTTTAATTTTGATATGTTTTCTGCATTAATTTCTGTTTGCGTTTGTACCGCAAAAACAGATTTGGATTGGTTTCCGAAGAAATAAATCATTGTATGTTGTAGTTAGTTGTGTTTGAATTGCAAATTTACTAATTGAAATTAGAATTTTGAACAAAATTGGCAACAAAAATTAGAATATTTAAGGCTGGAATTCGTAAGCACCTAAATCAGGATTTCCAATTCTTGTATTTCCTAAAATGTCTAACGGAATTCCAATACCAAGCCCAAAATTTATTGCTGCCGAATTTTCTTTTAATTGTAAATTGTTCTCTGTGATGTCTTCAAAATCTGGATTTCCGTTTTTAATTATATTGGTTGCATCATTTAAAAATCCATAAATAGAATTATTTTCGATAGTTGCATTGTATTTTATTTGGCATTTGGTAAAAATAGGAATAGTCCAATTTAAATTATCGGTGCTTTTATTAATTGCCAATTCTTTTTGGTTAGATCCGAAAATTATACAATTGGTAAATTCAGCTTTAGCAAGCGGAAAACTTACTTGCTGGTTATTTTCATTCACAAAATAATTATCAACTAAAACTGCAACTTGTTTACTACTAGGCCAATTGTTATTAAAAGTACAATGTTTAAAATCATAACTTCCTCCTAAAGTGCAGGCAACACTAGCTTGACCGCCATAATTCACGACTATGTTTTCGCCGACAATATTTGCTGTTTTTCCAAAAACTCCAATATTAGAAGAATTGTAAATCTGGGTATTCTTAATGGTCATTGCACTTCCTGCGTTATTTTCTATCAGCAATCCGATAATCGCATTTTTTATGGTTAAATGATCAATAGTATGATTTGTGCTACCACTTGTTAGCCAAATCGCACCCCATTGTCCCGGTGTTTCTGCAAAATTAGGTTCCAAACGGTCGCCTTCAAAAATCACCTGGTTTTCTAAAGCAGTGGTTGCTGATGCTTCACCTTCTACTTTTAAAGTTCCGTTTTGTCCAACAATTAATCCAGAACCATCATGAAAGTGAATTCTGGCACCTTTTTGCACCGTTAGCGTTTTTCCGCTAGGAACTGCGGCATAACCATATATTACGTAAGGTTTGGTGTTGTTCCAAATATATTCGTTGCCATTAATCGGATCGTTTTCATCTAAAACAAAACCATAGATAGTATCTTCGCCAATTGGTAAAGTTTCTGTCATTCCATCTGCAAATCGTTTTGGGTATAAGAAATAAGCATCTTGAATTAAGGTAACCAAATCTACAACTTGCGGTGAATTTTCGGTATTTGTAAACTCTATTTTATCTGTATATAAAAAATCTGTAGGATTAGCACTTGCAACATCAGAAGTAACTTCTATAAAAATAAATAAACTGTCTTTTGCTAGAAGTTCAACATTTGTAAATGATTTTCCTTGTGCGCCAAGATCGCCAGTTAATCCATCAACCATCAACCGGTATTTAGAATTAGTACCTTTTTGTAGTTGAATTTTGGGAATAGAAATATCCGTATTACTTTTATTATAAACTTTTAGTCGGTAAGTACTTGACCCGATATTACTAAAAACTGTATCTAAATAAACCGTATCTTTAGAAAAAGTAAGTCCGCCTTTACTTGGTTCAAAGACAAAATCTTTTCGGCAAGATGTGAAACTAATGACGAATCCTATGAATAGTAAAAATAAAATTTTACGCATAAATTTGATGTAGTTGGTATATTTTATAAAAAATCAAAAATAGAGAATTTATTGGTACAAACGAATTTTGATTACAATTAGTGTAAGTATTCAATTGATTTTGTTAATGCATTAAAATTTCTTTAATTTTGCAGAAAAATATATAATGGCTTTCGATAGAGAAAAAGTGTTGTCAATTTGCAAAGAATGGTCTAAAAATACGCTAATGGAAACATTAGAAATTGAATACATTGATGCCGGAGAAGATTACTTGGTAGCTAAAATGCCTGTAAATTCTCGTGTACATCAACCAATGGGATTATTGCATGGCGGCGCGACAGTTGCCTTGGCAGAAAGTGTAGGAAGTGCAGCATCAATTATGTTTATGAATCCAGAAAAGCAGGAAGTGCGCGGAATCGAAATTTCTGCAAATCATTTGCGTAGCAAACGCGAAGGAATGGTTTATGCAACTGCAAAAATAATCCATCAAGGAAGAAGTATTCATTTATGGGAAATTAAAATTGTGGATGAAAACGACAAATTAATTTCAATTTGTAAGTTAACCAACATGATTTTACCTAAAAAAGTACGGTAATGGATTTTTTTAAAATCATAGAAAACCATTATCAAGAAAAAATGCCTTTTGTGGTTTTTCACAAACCAAATTCAGAAGATGTAATTTTAGTAACTCAAAATGATTCCGAGACTTATTATTGGGAATCTGATGCTGATTCTGGTTTTGTGTTTTGCGATTTTTTAGGAAATAAAAAATTGTTGTTACCGCAAGAAAAATGCAATACTTATTTTCAAAAAGTTTCTTCTATTTCTTTTGTAAGTTTAAATACAGCTGCCAAATTAAGTCAAAAATTAAGTGCAAAGGAGGCTTTTGAAAAATTAGTTTTTGAAGCGATAAACGAAATTAAAAGTGAAAGTTTTAATAAGGTGGTTTTATCGCGAAAGGAAATTCAAGAAAATTCGACTATCAATTTGGAAATTTTATTCTGCAAAATGGTATCTAATTATTTTACTGCCTTTTCGTATTGTTTTTTTCATCCGTCAAGCGGATTATGGATTGGTGCAACGCCAGAACAATTAATTAAGGTTGAAGGTACTAATTTTAAAACAGTCGCACTTGCTGGAACTAAAAAATGGAGCGAAACGGAAGAAATAATTTGGACAGAAAAAGAAAAAACCGAGCAAAATTTAGTAACTAAATCTATTGAAAATTGCATGGAAGGTTTTGCAACGAAGATATCAATATCCCAAGTTTATAATTTTAAAGCAGGAGATTTAGCACATTTAAAAAGCGATTTTAATATAGAATTGAAAGAAAATTTTTCTATCCAAAAATTGGTTTCTGCTTTACATCCAACTCCTGCGGTTTGCGGTTTACCAAAGCAAGAAGCTCTAGATTTTATTCTTAAAAATGAAAAGTATGATAGAGAATTTTACACAGGTTTTTTAGGAGAATTAAACAGAAGTTTTAAAACCATGCGAATGCATGAGTCTGATTTGTTTGTCAACTTGCGTTGCATGAAATTAGAAGATAACAAAGCAGAAATTTTTGTTGGATGCGGAATTACTGCCGAAAGTAACCCGGAAAGTGAATTTTTAGAAACACAAAATAAAGCAATGACAATGCGTAAAGTATTGTAAAATTAAAACATATGAAATTAGATATATTAGCATTTGGTGTACATCCTGATGATGTAGAATTAGGTTGTAGCGGCACGATTGCAAAGGAAGTTTCTTTAGGAAAAAAAGTTGGTATTATTGATTTAACTCGCGGTGAACTGGGTTCGCGCGGCTCGGTTGCTATTCGGAATTCTGAATCGGCTAAAGCTTCAGAAATTTTAGGTGTTGCGGCAAGAGAGAATTTGGATATGCGAGATGGATTTTTTGTAAATGATGAAGAACATCAATTAAAAATAATTCAAATGATTAGAAAATACCAACCGGAAATAGTTATTTGTAATGCAATTGATGATCGACATATTGACCACGGAAAAGGAAGTAAATTAGTATCGGATGCTTGTTTTTTATCAGGTTTAGTAAAAATTGAAACCGAATTAAATGGTGAATCTCAAAAAGTTTGGCGTCCAAAGATAGTATACCATTACATACAATGGAAAAATATAGAACCTGATTTTGTAGTTGATGTTACTGATTTTATCGAACAACGAACGCAATCAATTTTGGCATATAGTTCGCAATTTTATAACCCAGATGAAACCGGACCAGTTACTCCAATTGCTACAAAAAACTTTTTAGATAGTATTAATTACCGCTTGCAAGATCTCGGCAGAATAGCAGGAGTAGACTTCGCAGAAGGATTTACCACAGAAAGATATTTGGCTGTCAATACGTTAAGTGATTTAATATAATTTTTAAAAAAATTGTTTGTTCAAATTGGTATTATTGCTATCTTTGCACTCGAAATAAAACGGTGATTGTAGCTCAGTTGGTTAGAGCATCGGTTTGTGGTGCCGAGGGTCGCCGGTTCGAACCCGGTCAGTCACCCAATTTTTAAAGCTTTGAGAAATCAAAGCTTTTTTTTATGTTTGTACTATGAGAAAATTACTTTTATTAGCATTAGTTTTTCCATTGGTGACTTTTGGTCAAATAGAAAGTTCTTTAAAGCTTAAAGTTGGAGTCTTGAATAACTTTATTTCTAAAGGAGAATCAGGTGAACGATCGTATTGGGAAACTAAGGGAAAAATTACCTTTGGATTTGTTAATTATACCGAAGAGCAAAATCCGATATTTAGAGATTTATTCATCAAACAATACCAAGAAATTGTGCCTATTTTTGAAAAAATGAATAAAACAGAATTAGAGAAAGACACGCATTTATTTGTAACTACTTTAATAAAACAAGAAGAAGAATATCGCAAATTGCTTAATCCGGATCAATTAAAAAGATATTTAGATAAATTGGCCGATTTTGAAAAAAATAATCCAGAAGCTAATAATTCTTATTCCTCCTTATTTTTTTCTGAAAAGTTACTTAAAGAATATAAAATAGGATTTTTATAAAAATCTTAAAAAAAGAGGCATTTTAAATTACCTCCTTTTTTTATTTACCTGTTTTATCTACGATTAGTTTATTTTCTCGATTGGCAACTTCCCATGCAATTGCAAAGGCTAGTTGTGTTCGAGATTGTAATGCATCATATTCGATTTTATCAACTGTATCGGTAGATTTATGGTAATCAGCATGTACGCCGTTAAATAAGAAAACAGAAGGAATTCCGTTTTTCCCAAAATTATAGTGATCTGATCGGTAATAAAATCTATTTCTATCTGCTTTATCGTTGTATTTATAATCTAATTCTAATTTAGTAAATTTTGAATTAGCTTCTTCTACTATTTGATATAATTCGGTCGAAAGATAATCAGAACCAATAATATAAATATATTTATTATTTTCTTCATGTCTTTGATCTCGTCTTCCAATCATGTCAATATTTATGTCTGCAACGGTATTTTTCAATGGTATTATAGGGTTTTCTGTATAAAAACTTGATCCCTGTAAACCATGTTCTTCTGCGGTAAAATGCATAATAAGGATAGATCTTTTTGGTCCGTATCCTTCTTTTTTAGCTTTGTTAAATGCTTTTGCAATTTCTAATAAAGCTACAGTTCCGCTACCATCATCATCGGCACCATTAAAGATTTTCTCTCCATTTCTGCCAACATGGTCGTAATGTGCAGAAAGCACAACTACTTCTTCTGGTTTTTCTGAGCCTTCAATAAAAGCCCAAATATTTTCAGATTTTGGCAATCCTTCTTTTCTTTTCGCATTCATATATGCTTCGGGAATGTCTTGGTAGTACGAAGACGCGCTTTTAGGAAACGGTATTCCCATTTTTTTATATTGTTCAATCAAATAAACACCAGCACGTTTTTGACCAGCGCTTCCGGTTTCTCGACCTTCCATTTCATCAGAAGCCACAATTTCTAAATACTTTTTTAATTCTTCTTTAGATATGGATTGTACATATTTAACTTGATCTACCGGTGAAGTTGTTTTTGTTATTATAGATTTTTGTCCGCCACAAGCAATGAAAAGGAAACTTGCGAATAGTAATAAAGTATTTTTCATTATTTAATTTAAATTTAGTAATATAATCAACACAAAGCAAAGCAAAATTATTGTAATAAAAATAATATTTATAAAAAACATAACAGTTCCTTTTATTAAACTTATCTATTTTTTTTCGGAATAAAAGCGATGATATGTTTAAAAAAAATAATAAATGGTATATTAAGTCGCAACGCCTTGTATAGAATAGTTTATAATTGTAAAAAAAATACATTGTTTGGAAAGAAATTGAATAAAAAATCCCAAACAAAAACAAGTAAAGTCGATATCAGTAAAAAAGAAAAGTTGTGCAATGTAAAAATATCGTGGTCAAAATAATACTATCTTTTCTTATTTTGAAAAAGCAATATAAATATTCTTTTGTAAGAAATCCTGGTTTAAAAATTAGGAATCGAATTGTTCTTCAAAATGAATTTTCATAATGGGTTAAATCTTCAAAAAAGTGAAAAAATAAATGATGAAACGATTTATTTTCTTCATAATTTTCTTAACCACAATTCGGTCAAAATTTATTCTCCACAACAAAATTAAAATTCAAGCAAGTTTTATTTTTGCGGTAGTGCTTTTGGCCATTATGGAATAGTCGAGATTAATTATGTAAATCTATAAAATTTTTTATTATTACATTTGAATTACATTTTTATTTGAATTAATACTATGCAAGATAAAACTACCACAATTAACGAATATTTAGATTCTTTACCAGAAGATAGAAAAGTTGCTATCAATAAACTTCGCAAAGTAATTACTAATACTATACCAAATGGTCTTGAAGAGTGTCCTTCTTATGGAATGATTGGTTATGTTGTTCCGCATAAACTTTTTCCAGATGGCTACCACTGTAATCCAAAATTACCTTTACCATTTATAAATATTGCTTCGCAGAAAAATTTTATTGCTATTTATCATATGGGAATTTATATGGATTCGGAATTAATGAATTGGTTTGTTACCAAATTTCCCAAACACTGTACTTTAAAATTAGATATGGGCAAATCCTGTATCCGATTTAAAAAAACAGACCAAATTCCTTATGAGCTTATTGGAGAATTAGTGCAAAAAATGACCGTTGAAAATTGGCTAGATTTATATACAAAACAATTGAAGAGATAATGTATACATCAGAAATTTTAGGTTTTTTTTTAGCATTGTTAGTAGGAATATCTTTAGGGTTAATCGGCAGTGGTGGTTCTATTTTATCTGTTCCTATATTGGTTTATATTCTAAAAATCGATCCTGTTTTAGCAACGGCTTATTCTTTGTTTATAGTTGGAGTAACGTCATTAGTTGGCGGGTTTAAAAAGTGGAAAGAAGATTTGGTTGATTTCCAGAAAGTGTTACTTTTTGGTATTCCAACAGTTGTTGGTGTTTTTATGACTCGTGCTTTTATAATTCCGATAATTCCAACAATCATTAAAATTAATGATTCTTTTTCTTTTCCAAAGTCACTTTTAATTATGGTGATTTTTGCTATTGTAATGTTAGTTGCATCGATTAAAATGATTCGTCCTATTCAAGAATTAACACAAGATTCACTTCCAAAATTAAAATATAAAAAAATTATCATATTCGGTTTAATAATAGGAATCATAGCTGGATTTGTTGGTGCTGGCGGCGGATTTTTAATAATTCCTGCACTTTTACAACTAACCAAAATTCCGATAAAAAAAGCAATAGGAACTTCGCTTTTTATTGTAGCAACACAATCTTTAATTGGCTTTTTAGGCGATTTAAATCACGGCATGTTTATGGATTGGTCTATTTTAATTCCGTTTACAGGATTTTCATTAATCGGATTTTTTCTTGGAAATTTATTTTCAAAAAAGATACCCGGAGAAAAACTGAAAGTAACTTTTGGATTTTTAGTTTTTTTTATGGGAATTTATATACTAATTAAAGAGCTGCTTCCTTTTTAATTTCAGTTGATAAAAATTGTTTATTTTTGTAAAAACTGCAAATTAGTAAAATGAAAATCGAACAAATTTATACCGGTTGTTTATCTCAAGGTGCCTATTATATTGAAAGTGACGGCGAAGTAGCAATTATAGATCCATTAAGAGAAGTACAACCTTATTTAAATAAAGCGAAAACTAATAATTCTAAAATAAAATATATTTTTGAAACCCACTTTCATGCCGATTTTGTTAGCGGACATGTTACTTTGGCAGAACTTACAAAGGCACCTATAATTTTTGGTCCTAATGCAAATCCTACCTTTGATTGTATAATTGCAAAAGACCAACAAGTTTTTAAATTAGGAAAAATATCTATCCAAGTTTTGCATACTCCAGGACATACCATGGAAAGTACATGCTATCTTTTGCAAGATGAAAACAGAAAAGATCATGCTTTATTTAGCGGAGATACTTTATTTTTAGGAGATGTTGGTAGACCAGATTTAGCCCAAAAATCAAATGAAATTACCCAAGAAGATTTAGCGGGAATATTATTTGATAGTTTAAGAGAAAAAATAATGATTTTATCTGATGAGGTTATTGTTTATCCTGCGCACGGTTCTGGAAGTGCATGCGGAAAGAATCTTAGTAAGGAAACTGTTGGGACTATTGGCGAGCAAAAACGCAATAATTATGCGTTGCGTGCAGACATGACCAAAGAAGAGTTTATCAAAGAGGTTACTGACGGTTTATTACCACCACCAGCCTATTTTCCTATGAATGTTAAACTTAATAAAGAAGGCTATCAAAATGTAGCTAATATTGTTCAAAATGCTAAAGCAATCTCTGTAGACGATTTAGAAGTTGTAGCAGAAGAAACAAATGCATTACTTTTAGATGTGCGTCACCAAGACGATTTTTCCAACGGTCATATTCCGAATTCTATTTTTATTGGCCTTGATGGAGGATTTGCTCCTTGGGTTGGCGCTTTGATTACAGATGCGAATCAACCAATTATTTTAATAACTCCAATAGGAAGGGAAGAAGAAGCGATTACGCGATTATCACGTGTTGGTTATGATGCAACTTTGGGTTTTGTAAATGGCGGATTTGAAGCTTGGAAAAATGCAGGTAAAGAATTCGCAACTATTAAAAGTGTTACAGCTTTAGAGTTAGAAAATAGTTTCACTACCTCTGATTTACCTATTTTTGATGTACGTAAATCTGGTGAATTTAACTCAGAACATATAGAAACAGCATTATCTACACCTTTAGATTTTTTAAATGATCACTTAGAAAAGTTTTCTAAAGAAAAACATTTTTATGTGCACTGTGCTGGTGGTTATCGTTCGGTAATGGCAGCATCTATTTTAAAAGCAAGAGGCATTCATAATAGTATTGATATTAAAGGTGGTTATGGTGAAATAAAAAACACAAGCATTCCCAAAACAACTTTTGTTTGTCCTTCTACTATTTGAATCTTAATGTTAAAATTACTATATTTTTAAATTACCATGTAGTTTTAAGTATATTTGAAAGCAAATTTTAAATAACAAATAATGAGAAAGATACTAACAACATTAATAATTGCGCTTAGTTTTATATCAGTAGCAAGTGTTGCACAAGAAAAAAAGACCAACAAGAAAAAAGAGGTAAAATCAGAAAAAGTAGTAACGGATAATTCAAAAAAATCTTGCGATATGGCTGAAAAAAAAGGTAGCTGTTGCGCAAAAAAATAAGTGTTGAATTTTAAAAACTTAAGACCTACTAATAATTTAGAAGGTTTTTTTATGTGACGTATTTTTATTCATTAAAAAGTTGCTTGAATAATAAATCTTAAAATTATATAACAATTACTTTTAAAACAAGAAGATTTATTTAATTGGTACTTCTTTTCTTTGTGACAAAAAGATACGCTTGATTTATGTAAGTTTATTTTAAATAATTAAGAATTTCTATATGATAAAATTACTCACTTTTTCGCTCGCTGTTATTTGTGTTTTTGGTTTTAGTACAATTAGCTATTCACAAGTTAAATCTCCTTATGAAACAAACTTGCTTAAAGATGGAATTTGGATTACAACTACTTTAGGATTAAATGCGGTAGGATTATCCCAAATTAAAAATAAGCCAAATTTAACAATGGAAGAGTTAAATAATTTAGATAAAAACGACATTTGGTTTGTAGACCGTTGGGCAGCTGAAAACTTTGATGAGAATGCTAATAATATAAGCGATATTCCCTTTTTTGCATCTTTTGCAACACCTTTTCTTCTGACATTAATAAAGATACTAGACAACATTCTGGTCAGCTAGCAGTCATGTTAACAGAATCTTTGTCTACCTCAAGTGCTGCATTTACATTAAGTGCAGAATTTGTAAAAAAAGCAGGTCAAAAGTGTATAATGAATCGGTTGATATAGACGAAAGATTGAGAAATAATAGCTAACGTAGTTTCTTTAGCGGACATGTTGCCGCATCTGCATCTGCAACTTTTTTTACAGCACAAGTTTTTAGCGATTTTTTTCAGATAGTAAAGCTAAACCATACGTTTGGACTTCCGCAGCAATTATGCCTGCAATCGTAGGATGTTATAGAATCAAATCTGGAAATCACTTTCTATCGGATGTAATAATCGATTACATTATTGGTGGCGCAAGCGGAATGTTAATTCCTAGAATGCACAAAATAAAAGACAATCCAGTTCAAGTTGTTTCTGGAGTTTTTAGAAACCACCAAACTTTAGGAGTTGCTTGTAATTTTTAAAAAACATAAGTTATGCGATTAGATAAATTCAATATTATTATTTTACTTTTCTTTAGTTTTACATTTTCGAATTTTGCTCAAGTTTCTGATTTGGTAAGGTTGGAGTATGCTTATTTTCCGCAAAAGCAAAGTGAAAATTCTTTTAAAAGATTGCGAGCTGGCTTTTGTTTCCCTATCAAATTAAATGATAAAGATGCATATTTAGTTCCTGGTTTTGAATATCGAAATGTAAATTTTGATTTTGAAGATCAGGTAAACTTCGATACTTTTCGTTTAAACGATTACGATTCTTACGAACTTACTCTGGGTTACACTTATAAAATAAAACCAAATTTGAGATTTGCCGCAACATCGGGAGTTTTGATTTCTAGTAATTTCGAAACAAAAAAAATAATTAGCGAGGATGTATTATTTTCTGGTTCTGTTTATATTATTAATGACCAAACGAAAAATACAGAATACAAAAAACCTTGGCGTTTAATTTTAGGATTGGGTTATTCTACTTCTGCAGGATTTCCTTTACCATTGCCAATAATTAATTATTACAGAGAGTTTCGACCTAAATGGTCTTTTACTTTAGGTATTCCCAAAATGAATTTGAAATATGATGTTACAGAAAAAAGTTCGGTGCAAACTTTTGTTACATTAGATGGATTTTTTGCCAATATCCAAAATAATAGAGTAACTTCTATAAGTAATACAACAAACGCCGTTGCAGAAAATATATCCATGACTGTTGCTTATAGCGGTTTGGGATATGAGTACAACCTAATGAAGTATTTACAATTTTATACTTATATCGGTCACACTTTTATAAATAATATTCGACTTCTTGATGGTAATCGAAATGATGTTTACACCATTAATGATAAAAATACCTTTTATTTTCGTGGAGGATTCAAAGTAAAAATTTAAGGTTTAATTCTCTTTTTATTCGTATTATTTGTAATGAATAAACTAAAATTAAAAATAAAGAGAAACCCTCACAATATAATATTAAAAGAGACAGGGTTTTTTCTCTAACATTTGTTGTTTAAGCGCGGTATTTGTTTTTAAATTTTTTCCTGAAAGATCCATTTATCGATTTTGATGGAATACAATGGTTAGCTTTTTCTGTATTGAATTTAATATTGGCAATTTATATCGCAATTCAATAAAAAAAACAATCCAGATTTTTATTATTTCCGATTTACTTCGATTACTTTTTTTGTATACTTTGTTTATACTAATTTGTGGAGTTTCTAAAGTTGTTGCGGAAAATAGGGAAGAAGGTGTAATGGCATTTTCTAAACTTTTAACTACCTATTCTGGTGGATTGTTATCTCACAAAAAAACAAAATTTTCTTCTTTATTTCTCCATTTTAATTTCGGGAATTTTATTTATTCAATCAATCGGAATTATCGCTAATTATTTCAAATTGCTTTCTAATAATGATTTTGGTAATGTTTCAACTATCCTTTCGGGCAATGTAGGAAATCAAAATATTTTTGCTTCTTCTTTTTTATTCAAATTACCTTTTTTGTTTTATGCTTTGCATGATTTAAAAAATACTTGCAAGTATTTTTTATTAATTACTCTTTTTACTACTACGTTTGTTTTGTTTCTAACCAACTTAAAAGCTAATGTTATTTCCTTAATTTTATTTTGATTTGTAGCAGTATTATTTTATATTCTTTCGATAAAAAATACAGCTAAATTTAGAACGCTAATTCCTGTATATGCAATAATAACTCTAGCTTTTACTTGTTCAAAATTAATTCTGTTTGAGCAAGAACTAATTATTCAAGAAAATACGGCTTACGATAATTTGAACGATTATTCGGGTACTCGATTGTTTTATGGGAAAACAGTTTAACTATTGCGAAAAAAAACTTTTTATTAGGAACGAGTTTGGGCAGTTATAAAATCGAGTCAATTCCTTATGAAGCCAAAAATCGTTCAGATTGGAAAATTTCTAAATATATACGTTATGATTTCTTTCAAATTGCAGCAGAAATTGGATACTTAAATATGGTAGTTTTGTTTTGCTGCTATTTTTACTCTTTTATTTCTCCTTTAAAAAAAAATATCAAAAAAGCAGCAACAGAAAAAGAGAAGTGGATAGGTTTTATGATTATACTTACAGCAATAGGATATGGTTTTGATTCTTTAATTAACTTTCCTTTACACCGACCAATAACCCAAATTTATTTTATATCATTATTCAGGATTTCTTAAAAGTAAATTTATATTTAATATTAAAGCCAGTTACACAATACCTTGCATTACTTTGATAAGGGAGTTAACTTTATATCCTAATTTTAAAAATTATCAATCATTAATTGGGCAAAATTTTGTTTTGTCAGATAAACAAACGCTTCTTTTAGGTTATGATGAGGTAAATGATGCATTGCCAAGTTTTCCAAATATTTCTGCTTTAGGATATTCTGTAGAAGCACTTCGTGCACGATATTTAATTCGCGATAATAGGTTAGAAGAAGCAAAGAAAATTATACGGAACTCAAAATCAGACAATAAGAATTATTGTTTTAACGAATCTTTATTAGCCGAGATTTATAATAAATAAAATTAAACAGAAAGCTTGCTTTATTAAAAGAAACAATATTTTGAGATTTGGCCATTATACCAACCATTTTATCAAAATCACTTAGTTGCTTTAAAAAATGCTAAGGATTAAGATCATATTAATGCTGCAACTAATTATGTAAAGAAATATAATAAAGGAGAGGATTTGGTTGATATAAATAAGATAATTAGACAAGATTTAGGTAATGTTAAAAAAGCAGATTCTTTGCAAATTTATTTCAAATTTTTTTGGGCAAACTAAAACTGTTTTGAATCAAGAAATGGTTGACGAACTAATTAGATTAAAAAATAAAATGTGAATAAACTCCAAAAGAAGAATGGAAATCTATATTAGAAATTTTATTACAATTGCATAAAATTCAGCTTATAATTATAATATTGGAATGGCATATTTTAAATTAAATCTATCCAAAAAAGCATTACCTTACTTGAAAAATGCTACAAATCAAATACGATGTCTGGTAGTTTACCGGAGCCTTTATTAGGAATTTGTTATTTAAACTCTAGCCAAAAAGAAAAAGAATGTAATTATTAACAAGAAGTAATTGTAAAGAAATATTTAGTTACCCCAGCAATATTGGGAAATTGAAATTAATTTAAAAAAATTATTTTCGTAATTTTAAAATCTATAAAAATAAAAAAATGACAAACTCTACTGCGATAAATTGTCCTAATTGTGGCTCAAGCATTGATGTTAACGATATTTTAAAACATCAATTAGAAGAAGGAATTCGCAAAGAATACCAACAAAAAACAGCAGAACAAAGCCGTTTGTTAGAACAACACAACGCCGAGTTTGAAAAATCTAAGCAAGAATTTGAACTCAAAAAGAAACAGGAAAACGAACTATTTGCAGAACGTTTAGAAAAAGAAAAACGAAACGCAGAAGTAGAAATTTCTAAAAAGTTAAAAGCCAAGCTGGAAGAAGAAATTACTGAAAAAATTGCGAAACTGACGGAGGAGAATTCAGACAGAATAGCCAATATGGAAAAAGAATTAACGGAAAAATCAGAAAAGCTTCGGGAATTAAACAAAATGGAAGGCGAAATTGCAAAATTGCAACGCGAAAAATTAGAAATGAAAGATGCTATAGAAGCAGAAGCCCAAAAGCAATTAAATACCACTTTACAACAAGAACGAGAAAAAATAAGAAAGCAAGAAGACGATAAAAACGAATTAAAATTTAAAGAACTTCAAAAGCAGTTAGAAGAGCAAAAAAAGCTAACAGAAGAAATGAAAAGAAAGCAAGAGCAAGGTTCAATGCAATTGCAAGGGGAAGTTTTAGAATTAGCGATTGAAGAATATTTGGCAAATAATTTTCCTTTAGACACTATTGACGAAATTAAAAAAGGTGCAAATGGTGCCGATTGTTTGCAAATTGTAAATACGCGTGAAGCACAAAATTGCGGATCTATATATTACGAAAGCAAACGAACAAAAGCATTTCAACCAACTTGGATAGAAAAGTTTAAAAATGATATTCGGGATAAAAAAGCAAATATTGGCGTATTAGTAACAGAAGTTCTTCCTAGCGGAATGGATAGAATGGGTTTAAAAGACGGAATTTGGATTTGTACTTTTGATGAATTTAAAGGACTTTGTGTTGTTTTAAGACAATCTATTATTAATATTCATCACGCCGTTCAAGGTCAAGAAAACAAAGGCGATAAAATGGCAATGTTGTATGATTTCTTAACAAGTAATGAATTTAGATTACAAATGGAAGGCATAGTAGAAGGTTTTACAACGATGCAAACTGACTTAGATTCAGAAAAACGCGCCATGACACGAATTTGGAAACAAAGAGAAAAACAGTTAGAGAAAGTAGTGCAAAACACGTTAGGAATGTATGGCGGAATTAAAGGTATTGCCGGCAGTGCAATTAAATCAATACAATCGTTAGAGTTAGGTAATTCGGTTTTAGAAATAGAAGATTAAATTTTTACCATGAGTATATTTCAAATTATTTGGATATCATTATTTTTTCTTGCTACGGTTTCCGTACTTTTTCCTTTGATAAAAAAAGATTTTTGGATTTTTAGAATTGGAGATTATCCACGAGTTCAGAAATTAATTTTTCAATTATTTTTAATTGGGAGTTGGTTTTTTGTTTTTTCAAATAGTCTGAGTTGGTATAAGTATGTACCTTTATTTTTCTTAATTTGGAGTTGTTCTCATTTAATTTATCTTATTTTTCCTTTAATCCAAAAAAAATGATTGTAACCATAAAAAATAATATTGTTCATTATTATCTAAAAATTGTTAGAAGTATTGGGTTTTATCCATTTCTTATAACTATTGGATTTTTAGTACTGTCTTATTTTAGTTTGCTTTTTGATTTTTCAGAAATTGGTTTAAACATAAAAAAAAGTAGTTTTTGGATAAGCTTAAAGGATGCAGAAACTACGAGAACAATTATTAGTACGATAACTTCGGGCGTTATTTCACTTACCGTTTTTAGCTTTTCAATGGTTATGATTGTGCTAAATCAAACAGCATCCCAAATGAGCAACCGTATTTTGGATAAACTTATTGGTAGTCGTTTTCAGCAATTTGTATTAGGACTTTATTTAGGAACCATTGTTTATGCCTTATTTTTATTAAGTAGTATTCGGGATTTAGATTCGGGAATTCAAATTCCGGCAATAAGTACTTATTTTTTAATTTTTCTTACGATTGTTGACTTGTTTGTTTTTATTTACTTTTTGCACTTTATCACGCAATCAGTTAAATATGAAACAATTATAAAAAGAATTTATATTGAAACTCTTGCTTCTCTCGAAAAATTTGTTTTTAATAATAAAGCAGAGAATCTTACTAATATCCCAAATCAAGAAGTTTTCGCAATAAAAATGCTAGTAAAAGTTCCTAAAAGTGGCGTATATTTAGGTTTTAGGTTAGATGAGTTAATAGCGTTTTGCGATAAGAACGATTGTTTATTAAA
>JBLIJW010000015.1:0-34035 GCA_047636155.1 Flavobacterium sp.
TTATGATTAGTGCAGTTGAATTTTATAAAAATTGGAGCAAATTAAAATTAAAATTTTCTAATAGTACAGAATTAGAAAACGAAAAGTTAAACACTGTTTTATTAAATTCTGAAAATAACCCAATTAGCTCCGATTATATAAACTACGCCAATTTTAAGATTATTGATACTAACTTTAAAATACATGCCAGTTTCACACAAAAGAATTTTAATTTGAGTGCAACCAATAAAATAGAATACAACCACTTATCCTTTAATGATAAATACAAAAATCGATTTGTCTTGTTGTTGGATACCAATTTAAAATATAAGTTCAATAAAAAAAATAGCCTTAATTTTAATTACAACGAAAATTTAATCACTCCCAAATTAAATCAGCTTTACGAAGGGTTTGTTTTAAATTCTTTTAGAAATATCAATAACAATCAAAGTATTTTAGATTATATTAAAACCAGAAACGGACGTTTATCTTATAATTTAAATGATATATATAACACATTTACATCAAGTTTTGGCGTCGGTTATTCTCATTCTGATAAAGGTTACTATCAATCCAATGCAATTACGAACGATATAACTTTTTTAAGAACAGTATTACTAAATTTAGGAAATGATAGGTTCTATTTTGATTTTAATGCTGATAAACTAATACCTTTTTTAAAAACAACCGTCAAAATAAATACCAGCTATTCTAAATTTTCATCCTTTAACTTCATAAATGATTCCGAACTACGCACCATTAAAAGTGAAGCAGTAGATTTAGATTTACTTTTATACACAGGTTTCAAAACAAAGCTTAATTACACCAATAATATTAAAATACAATCCAATTTTTTTGAAATTAATAATTCTAATACGGCTTTAACTCAAATTAAAAATGAGTTTAAAATTATTTATAAAATTTCTGATAAAAATAATTTTAATTGCCAATTACAAACATTTATACCAGATAGTGAAAGAAATGTTAGTTACAATTTTTTAAATTTTGAAATAACGCATAAGTTTTTAAAACAAAATATTGAAACCTACTTGAAGTGTCAAAATTTATTCAACATTACGACATACGAAGACCGTTTTATATCCGATTTCGGTAGTTCATTTTATTCTTATAATCTGCAAGAACGATTTTTATTATTGGGTATCGTTTGCAAAGTATTATAAAATATCCTTAATTTTATAGAAATTTCCTATATTAATGTTTTCTTTAATCCGAACCAATTCCCAAAATCCCGATTTTCAAAAACTATCAGCAACTTTTGATGAATTTTTGATAGATATTGATGGAGACGAAAAAGATTTTTTTGCACAATACAACCAAATTCATTTAGACCATGTTGTTTTGTTTTATGAAAATCAAATTGCTGTTGCTTGTGGCGCATTCAAGAAATACGATCAAGATACTGCAGAATTAAAAAGAATGTTTGTATTACCAGCATACCGCGGCAAAGGAATCGCAAATGCCATTATCACTGAATTAGAAAATTGGATTGCCGCAGAAAAAATTTCGAATATTATTTTAGAAACTGCTACCAAATTACTTCCGGCAATTGCGTTGTATAAAAAATTAGGCTATTCTCAAATTCCAAATTATGGTGTTTATGAAAAAGTAGCAAGTAGTTTTTGCATGCAGAAAAAAATATAAATTTTATTTTCAAATTTTTTGTTTAAATTTATATCATGGAAATTAAAAATCTAAATAAGATAAGTGCTGCTGAAAAAATTGTTTTGGCAGAAAAAATATGGGATAGTGTATCAAAAAAAGATATAGAAATTTCTACAGAAATAAAATCCGAATTAGATAATCGACTTCAAAAAGTAGACGAAGAAAGAGCTACTTATTACACTTGGGAAGAAATAAAACACCATATAGATTCTATTCGTTAATTGTACTCCATTAAATTTTTAGAAGAAGCTTTATTTGATATTGAAGAAATTGTTCTTTGGTACGAAGAAAAGCGCATTGGATTATCCTTTGACTTTGAATTGTGTTTAGAAGCAGGAATTAATGAGGTTTTAAGAAATCCAGATTCTTTTCAAAATAAATATAAAAATTTTAAGATTCGATATATAGAAAGGTTTCCATACGGAATTCATTACATTAAAAAAGAAGAAGTCATTATAATTTTAGGTGTTTTTCATACCTCAAGATCTCCAAAGAACTGGAAAAAACGCATAGTATCTCAAAACAAAAAATAACATGATGCATTGGGAACAGCTTTTATCGTTAAAACGCCATGGCGACAAAGGAAAACGGTTGCGAATAGAACAAGACGAAACCCGATTAGGTTTTGAAGTAGATTACGACCGAATCATATTTTCTGCCGCATTTAGAAGCTTGCAAGATAAAACACAAGTTATTCCAATGTCCAAAACCGACTTTGTACACACCCGGTTAACGCACAGTTTAGAAGTTTCTTCTGTAGGTCGTTCTATCGGTCGATTAGTCGGCAAAAAAATAATCGAAAAATATCCGCATTTAAAAGAAGTTCATGGTTATCAGGCAAACGATTTTGGGGCAATTGTAGCCGCGGCATCTTTGGCGCACGACATCGGCAATCCGCCATTTGGACATTCGGGAGAAAAAGCAATTGGCGAATATTTCTCTATCGGAAACGGAAAAAAATTTAAAGAACAACTTACTCCAAAACAATGGCAAGATTTAATTGATTTTGAAGGAAACGCCAATGGATTTTCGGTACTCACAAGTTCGCGTCCAGGAGTTGAAGGTTCGCAACGATTAACCTTTGCAACGCTTGGCGCGTTTATGAAATATCCGAAAGAAAGTTTGCCTAAAAAACCAACTAAAGCAATTGCAGATAAAAAGTTTGGGTTTTTTCAATCCGATAAAGATTTTTTTGAAGAAATAGCCACAGAGTTGGGATTAATTACAAATAAATCTGGAGATGACATTGGATTCGAACGCCATCCATTAGCCTATTTAGTAGAAGCCGCAGACGATATTTGTTACACCATAATCGATTTTGAAGATGGTATTAATTTAGGACTAGTTCCAGAAGAATATGCTTTAGAATATTTAATAAAATTAGTGGCAGATACAATCGATACCAAAAAATACCATACGTTGACGACGGCAGAAGACCGAATTAGTTACCTACGCGCTTTGGCAATTGGTAATTTAATACAAGATGCAGTTCGTATTTTTATTGAAAATGAAGTAGTAATATTAGAAGGGAAATTTCCGTTTGCTTTACTAGACAAAAGCAAATACCAAGCACAAATGAACGACATTATTGCGTTGAGCATTAAGAAAATTTACCAAAGCAAAGAAGTTTTAGAGAAAGAATTATCTGGATATCAAATATTAAATTCTCTTTTAGACCGTTTTATCACGGCATTTGAAAACACATTTAACGATTGTCCAACCAATTATGATCTTGTACTGCTAAAATTAATTCCAGAAAAATACAAACAAGAAAAAGTAGGTTTATACGAGCGTTTACTGCATGTTTGCCACTTTGTTTCTATGTTATCCGATGGAAAAGCACTAGATTACAATAAAATTGTTACATCTTAAATGCCAATTAGTTAAATTTAACAATAGTTTTTTTGGTAATATTTCAATTTTAATTTATGTTTGTGTTTCGAAAAAAAACCAATACATATTATGAAAAGAATTACATTATTTTTATTGTTAATGGTGTTTTCATTAGGATTTTCGCAAAATCCAAAGGAAAAAATTCAACAATACTTAAACAGCAACAAGGCGAAGTTTGGATTAACCACCCAAGATACGCAAGAATGGTTCATAGAAAGTGAACTAAGTTCAACTTCTACGGGAATTAATAATTATTTTGTAAAACAGAAGTACCAAGGTGTAGAAATTTTTAATTCTGTTTCTAACTTTTGGATAAAAAACAACGAAGTAATTAATGGTGGTGAAGGCTTAATTTCTGGGCTAGCGCAAAAAGTAGAAACTACCAATGCTAGTTTAACTGCAATTCAAGCATTAAACAGCGCAGTAACAGCAATGAATATTCAAGCCGGAGCTAATTTTCAAGTAATAGAAACAATCGATTCTAAAAACTTTAAAATATCAAACGGAAACTTAGATCCAATAACTGCAAAACTAGTATATCAATTAACAACTGATGATAAATTAAGGCTAGCTTGGGATTTAACAATTGATACCCAAAAGCATGCACACTTATGGAGTTTACGAGTGGATGCAGTAACCGGAAAGATAATTGCAACCCAAGACTGGGTAATTTCTTGTTCATTTGGAGATAAAAAAAATCACTCTACTCACGACCATAGCGACAACAACAATGTCTTTACTACAAAATTTTTCAAGAAAGGAGCATCTCAATTTGCAAATGTAAACGGAGGTTCTTACCGAGTTATTCCTTACAATTATGTTAGTCCAGATCATTCGCCATTTGTATTAATTACAAATCCTGAAAATGCAACCGCATCTCCAAATGGATGGCATAATGTTGGTGCTTTGGGAAATACATCTACCTTTTTTATATACCAATATACTAGAGGAAATAATGTTTGGGCAAAAGACGATGTTGATGCAAACAATACCGGCGGAGCATCACCAAACGGTGGAGCAACATTTAATTTTGACTTTCCTTACATGGGAACGTACCAGCAACCTATCACATATCGCGATGCATCTATAACTAACTTATTTTACATGAACAACATCATGCATGATGTTTTCTACCAATACGGTTTTAACGAAGTTAATGGAAATTTCCAACAAAATTTATTAGGAAAAGCGGGTACAGGTGGAAATGATCCTATTCAAGCCGATGCTCAAGATGGAGCAGAAGCAACACCACAAAATTTAAATAACGCTAATTTTAGTACTCCAGTTGACGGAACTTCTGGAAGAATGCAAATGTTTTTATGGAATGTTAGCAATGCAGTATCACAACCTATTTTTATAAATTCTCCTTCAGACATTGCTGGACCAAGAGAAGCAAGAAATAATGCATTTACAAACGGTAGCGTGCCACTTCCAATCGCACCTGCTCAAATTCAATCCAATTTTGCATTATACGACGATGGAACGCCTGATACTGGACAAACAGATGGTGCAGATGCTTGTTCAGCAGCAGTAAATGCAGCGGCAATTAATGGTAAAATAACTGTAGTCAGAAGATCATTAGCAGAAGCAAGTGGTGGAACTCCATGTTCCTTTGCGGCAAAAGTTAAAAATGCCCAAAATGCAGGAGCAACGGCAGTTATTGTTGTTAATAATGTAGCCGGAGTAATTTCTATGTCTGGTGACGATGCAACTATAACCATTCCTGCTGTAAGTGTTACCCAAAGTGTTGGAGAAGCATTAATATCTAGAATTAAAACAGAAACTGTTAATGGTAAAATTCAGGTTTCAACGCCACCTTTTGTTAATTCAGATGGTGATTTTGATAATGGTATTATTGCACACGAATACGGACATGGTATCAGTACAAGATTAGCCGGTGGTCCTAACAATTCTAGTTGTTTACAAAACTTTGATGCGATGGGAGAAGGTTGGTCAGATTATTTTGCACTAATGATGCAAATTAAGCCTGGTGATGTAGGAACAACACCTCAAGCAATTGGAACTTTTGCAGTGAACCAACCTGTTACTGGAGCAGGAATACGCGATTTCCCTTATTCTACTGATTTAAACATTAATCCAAGATTGTACGGAGCAACAAATACTACCAACAATGCTGATATTGGTTACCGTTATATTATGGGTGAATTTTGGACCAGTGTTTTATGGGATTTAACTTGGGCTTATATTCAAAAACACGGTTACGATAACAACATTTATACAGGAACTGGTGGAAACAATAAAGTATTGCGTTTAGTATTAGACGGATTAAAATTACAACCTTGTAGCCCAGGAATGGCATCTGGAAGAGATGCATTATTCGCGGCAGACCAAGCAACTACTGGCGGTCAAGATTACTGCATGATTGCAGAGGTTTTTAGAAGACGTGGCTTAGGCTTAAATGCTTCTCAAGGAAGTACGGCAAATTCCAATGATCAAGTGCAAGATTTCACAGCGTTTCCAGCTGGACCAAATTGTACTTCATTAGCAACTTCTAACTTTAGTTCAGAAGATGCTTTCCAAGTATATCCAAATCCTACAAATGGTTTACTTAACTTAAGAATTGCAAATTATTCTGGTGACTTAAACATTCAATTAGTTGACTTAAACGGAAGAATTATTAAAGAAGTGAAAGAATCTAACTTTAATTCTGAAACTATACTAGATTTAAATCAAATTCAATCTGGAATTTATTTAATAAAAGTAAAAGGAGCAGATGTTAACTTTACTAAGAAAATTATTAAAAACTAGATTTTAGTTTAGATACTAAAAAAGCGATACAGAAATGTATCGCTTTTTTTATTGCTATAATATATTATAAATTATTCTTCCAAGGCATTCCATCCTCTAGCTTTTAAATGAATTTTAGTGTTGGATCTTGTAATTAAATGAACTCCATCGTTGGCGGGCAAAACATGTCCAATAATAGTAAAATTAGGATTGCCTTTTATTTTATCATAATCTTCAATCGCAATTGTAAATAACAATTCGTAATCTTCGCCACCGTTAATGGCAACCGTAGTAGAATCGATATTAAATTCTTCGCAAACATTAATCAATTGCGGATCAAGTGGCAATTTTTCTTCAAATAAATTACATCCAACATTGGATTGTTTGCACAGGTGTAAAATCTCAGAAGATAAACCATCTGAAACATCAATCATTGCAGTTGGCTTAATTTCCATTTTTTGCAACATATCCTTAATATCATGTCGTGCTTCTGGTTTTAATTGGCGTTCAATTAAATAAGTATACGCATCAAGATCGGGTTGGTTGTTGGGATTTACCTGAAAAACTTGTTTCTCTCTTTCTAGAACTTGTAATCCCATATAGGCCGATCCTATATCGCCCGTAACAACTAACAAATCCGTATCTTTAGCGCCATTTCTGTAAATTAAATCTTCTTCATTAGCTTGCCCAATTGCTGTTATAGAAATAATTAATCCCTTTTGAGAAGATGTTGTATCGCCACCAACAACTTCTACATTATAAAACTTAGAAGCCAAAGCAATTCCGTCAAATAATTCTTCCAAAGCTTCTAAAGGAAACCGATTAGAAACGGCAACAGAAACCGTAATCTGAGTTGCGGTTGCATTCATTGCGCAAATATCAGAAACATTCACTACAACGGCTTTATATCCTAAATGCCGCAATGGCATGTACGATAAATCGAAATGAACACCTTCTATCAATAAATCAGTAGAAATTACAATTTTATTTTCTTTAAAATCTAATACTGCAGCATCATCGCCAATTCCTTTAATTGTGGTTGTTTGTTTTACGTCAAAGTTTTTGATTAAATGATCTATTAAACCGAATTCTCCTAATTGGGAAAGCGGCGTTCTTTGTGGATTTTTTTCTTCTAACATTTTTTAATTTACAAAATTTTGAATTGCAAAGGTACAAAGTTTTTTAGCTACAGCTAAAAGTTACTTCTAAAACAAAAAACCCAACAACTTTCGTAATTGGGTTTTTATAATTTAGAAATCTCTTATCTGTAATTTAGAAATTAATCATTCAATTTCAAAACAGCCATAAACGCTTCTTGCGGAATTTCTACATTTCCTACTTGACGCATTCTCTTTTTACCTTTTTTCTGTTTTTCAAGAAGTTTTCTTTTACGAGAAATATCACCGCCATAACACTTTGCGGTAACGTCTTTACGTAACGCTTTGATAGTTTCTCGTGCAATAATTTTCGCACCAATTGCTGCTTGAATCGGAATATCAAATTGTTGTCTCGGTATCAACTCACGTAATTTCTCGGTCATTTTTTTACCAATATTGTAGGCATTATCCTCATGAATCAATGCAGAAAGCGCATCAACTGTTTGTGCATTTAACAAGACATCTAATCTAACCAATTTCGAAGTTCGCATTCCTATTGGAGTATAATCAAACGAAGCGTATCCTTTAGAAACGGTTTTTAATCTGTCATAAAAATCGAAAACAATTTCTGCCAACGGCATGTCAAAAGTCAATTCAACTCTTTCTGTTGTCAAATAGGTTTGGTTGGTTATTTGTCCGCGTTTTTCAATACACAAACTCATTACATTTCCAACATAATCTGATTTTGTTATTATAGTTGCTTTTATAAAAGGTTCTTCTACTCTATCTAAACGAGATGGTTCGGGCAAATCAGAAGGATTATTTACAATAAAAGAAGTGTCCGGATCTTTTTTGGTATACGCTAAATACGAAACGTTAGGAACCGTCGTGATTACCGTCATGTCATACTCGCGTTCTAAACGTTCTTGGATAATCTCTAAATGCAACATCCCTAAAAATCCGCAACGAAAACCAAAACCTAAAGCTGCAGAACTTTCTGGAGTAAAAACCAACGAAGCATCATTTAGTTGCAACTTCTCCATAGAAGAGCGCAGGTCTTCATAATCTTCAGTATCTACCGGATAAATTCCTGCAAAAACCATAGGTTTTACATCTTCAAATCCTATAATCATATTAGTAGTTGGCGTTTTTGCATCCGTTAAAGTATCTCCTACTTTTACTTCTTTTGCTTCTTTAATTCCAGATATTAAATACCCAACATCACCAGTCGAAATTACGTTTTTCGGAACTTGGTTTAGCTTTAAAGTTCCAACCTCATCGGCAAAATATTCATTTCCAGTTGCCATGAATTTAATCTTTTGGCCCTTTTTAATTTCTCCGTTTTTTACACGGAAAATAACTTCAATTCCACGAAACGGATTGTAATGCGAATCAAAAATCAATGCCTGTAATGGTTCGTCTTTATTTCCTTTCGGAGCAGGAATTTTTTCAATAATTGCAGCCAAAATATTTTCTACACCAAATCCTGTTTTACCAGATGCGTGAATAATATCTTCTAATTTACAACCCAATAAATCTATAATATCATCTGAAACTTCTTCTGGATTTGCACTTGGTAAATCAACTTTATTTAAAACTGGAATAATTTCCAAGTCGTTTTCTAAAGCCAAATAAAGATTAGAAATAGTTTGTGCTTGTATACTTTGGGCAGCATCTACAATTAAAAGTGCACCTTCGCATGCTGCAATTGATCGCGAAACTTCATATGAAAAATCAACATGTCCTGGCGTATCTATCAAATTCAAAATATATTCTTCGCCTTTATAAGTATATTCCATTTGAATTGCATGACTTTTTATGGTAATACCGCGTTCGCGCTCCAAGTCCATATTGTCTAGCAATTGTGCTTTTTCTTCTCGGGCAGTAACGGTTTGCGTTGCACCTAAAAGTCGGTCTGCAAGAGTACTTTTCCCGTGATCAATGTGTGCAATAATGCAAAAATTTCTTATGTGTTTCATCTACTTTCTCTGTCGATTTTAGCTAATGCATTCGCATTTAATCCACAAAGATAAACTAAAAGTTTTGATTGTTGATTGAACAATAGCTAATGTTAAAAGAACTCCAATTAAAAAAATTTGATGTAGATTACTTTATACATTATTTCTTTTGTATTTGATTTTAACAGAGAATTTCACAAACTTAAATTTTTTAAAATTGATGATTTTTTAAATCAATAGTCGATCATTATTTATTACTTTTGAATAACAAAAAGTGTTTTTATATTATTTGTACAACAACCTATTATGAATTTTCAATGTAACGATTTTATTACAATTAACGATGTTAAATACGACTTAAAAAGCTTGGAAGCATTGGTATGGAAAAAATTACTCAACGGTTCGATTAAGAAAAAAAATGGTTTTAGAACAATGTGCGTTGGCACTATTAATGAAAAAAATGCTGCTTCTTTGCGAATAGTAGTGAATAGAAAAGTGGATGAAATAAAAAAAACTATTTTTTTTCATACAGACAATCGGTCTCGAAAATTTTATGATTTACAAAAAGACAATCGTATTTCGTTATTATTTTATGATGCGCGACAGAAAGTTCAAATAGTGGTTAAAGCATATGCAATTTTACATACCAATAATGAAGTGTCGCACGAAAAATGGAAATCTACAAGTCCGCAAGCTCGTTTAGGTTACATGACCATTTTACCTCCAAATAGTAAATCACTTACAACTACTTTGGGATATGAAGCACGATTTTCTAAATTGAAACCAACGGATACCGAAAGTGATTTATATGAAAATAATTTCGCCGTAATAGCTTGTGAAGTTTATGACTTGGAATTTCTTTATTTAGATTACCACGGAAATCGAAAAGCCAACTTTTATTATAAAAATGGAGATTTAGAAAATAGTTTTTGGGCTGTTCCTTGATTATATATAAATTTATATTTAATCAGAACCATTCTAATAAGTAGAAGTTTTTTTTCGTCTTCAACAATACATTTATTATCCCTGTTTAAAAAAATCTGAGATTTCAGTTTAATTTATATATACAGGATTTTTGTTCAAAATTCATTCACCACCAAACTTTTACTATCTTTGCAAAAAAATAAAGTAATGCCAAAAATAGGCAACATCATATTACCAGATTTTCCTTTACTTCTTGCACCTATGGAAGACGTAAGCGACCCGCCATTTCGTAGATTGTGCAAGTTGCATGGTGCCGATTTAATGTACTCGGAATTTATCTCCTCAGAAGGGTTGATTCGTGATGCCATGAAAAGCAAAATGAAACTAGATATTTTTGATTACGAAAGACCAGTCGGAATTCAAATTTTTGGCGGTGATGAAGATGCGATGGAACAATCTAGCCGAATTGTAGATACAGTTCAGCCCGACTTAGTAGATATTAATTTTGGTTGCCCTGTTAAAAAAGTAGTTTGTAAAGGTGCTGGTGCTGGCGTTTTAAAAGACGTTGATTTAATGATTCGGCTTACTAAAGCGGTTATTAAAGGAACATCGCTTCCGGTAACGGTAAAAACTAGATTAGGTTGGGATGAAAATTCTATAAATATAGATGAAGTTGCCGAACGTTTGCAAGATATTGGTGTTCAAGCCTTAACAGTGCATGCCAGAACGCGAGCACAAATGTACAAAGGACATTCTGATTGGAGTCATGTTGCCAGAGTAAAAAATAATCCTAGAATTACAATGCCCATTTTTGGGAATGGCGATATTGATTCGCCAGAAAAAGCACTAGAATATAAAAATAAATACGGTTTAGATGGCATGATGATTGGTCGTGCAGCAATTGGTTATCCGTGGATTTTTAACGAAATAAAACACTTTTTTGCAACGGGCGAACATTTACCGCAACCAACTATGCAAGACCGAATTGAAGCTGCAAGAAATCACCTAACTTGGTCCATGGATTGGAAAGGCGAACGAGTTGGAATTGTAGAAATGCGCCGTCATTATACTAATTATTTCAAAGGAATTCCGAATTTTAAAGAACATCGATTAAAATTGGTTACGCAAGAATCTTCAGACGAATTATTTAAAACTTTAGAAGAAGTTCAAGACGTTTACTCTAGTTTTCAGTTTGCTTAATTACCCTTCAATTAATTTTTTTGTTACTCTGCTACTGGCTATTAAACTAGCAATTAGTCCTAATAAAGCAATAGTTAGGAAAACTATAACTACATTTTGAAAACTAAAAACTACCGGATAAGGCAAGGTTTCTGTAATCATTATTAATTGTGTTTGCTGCTGAAAAACGACAATTGCAATTCCGATTGTTAATCCTACAATCGCACCGAAAATACTAATTAAGCTTCCTTGTAGTAAAAATATTTTTCTTAAAGATCCAATTTCTGATCCAAGAGAATTCAATGTTTTTAAATTACTCTTTTTATCCAAGATCATCATTATTAAAGCACCAATTAAATTAAAAAGCGCGATGACTATTACTAGGGTAAAAATCAAATAAATTGCAATATTTTCAGTATTCAGCATTTTATGCAATGTTGCATTCAATTCTGCTCTGTCCTTTATTATTACTTTTTGAGATTTTATATTTAAAACTTTTACAATTTCCTTAGAAACAGCAACTGCATTAGCATTTTTTTCTAGCAAAATTTCTACTCCAGAAACCTGATTTGGCGCAAACTCTAATAAATTCTGAACCAAAGTTAAATCGGCAAAAACATATTTAGAATCTAACTCTTCATTAATAGAGTACATACCAACCGGAATTAAAATTTCTTTATTAAAGGCTTGATCTGGGTTCGAAATTCCACCTTTTCCAGGTTTTGGAACATAAACTTCAAACGGATTATTAAAATCAAATAATCCTAAAGACAATTTATTTGAAATTCCGTTACCAATAACAACTTGATAGGTATCGCTCTTAAGCCATTGTCCATTAAATATTTTGTCAGTAATCTTGTTTACTTTCGTGAAATTACTATCTATACCTTTGAGGTAGGTAACTTGTTCTTTCCCATCAAAAACAAATAAAACACGTTCTTCTATAATTTTACTGTAGTTGGTAACACCATTAATTTTTTTTAAATCTGTAATTTGATTATCTGTAATAAAAAAAGATTTTCCAGATTTTGGATAAACCTTCAAATCTGGATCTAAATCATTACTAAAACTCAAACTAAAATCGCGTAAACCTCCAAAAACAGAAAGAACAACAAACAAAGCCATCGCGCCAACAATAATTCCGCCCGATGCAATTCGGGTAATGATATTTATGGCATTATTTTTACTTTTAGTAAAAATATAGCGTTTGGCTATGTATAAAGAAAAATTCAACTACGATCTTTTACGTTTGGCAAGTAAATCACGGTTTTCAATTGGATTTTCTTGTCCAGCCAAAGCATTGTCAATCTTCTCAATATAATCTAAAGAATCGTCAATATAAAAAGATAAATTTGGCACTTTGCGCAATTGCAACTTTACACGCTGCGACAAATCGTGCTTAATTAAAAGCATATTTGATTTTACAGCAGCCAAAATTTCGGCTGCTTTTTCTGTAGGAAAAACGCTTAAATACACTTTTGCAACTCCCAAATCTGTAGTTACAATAACCTTAGAAACTGATATTATTAAATTTGTTAATCCATTTTTACGCACTTCACCCTGCAAAATATCTACTAAATCGTTTTGCAAAACACTGCCTATTTTTTTTTGTCTGTTTGTTTCCATGTTGCAAAAATACACTTTTTTCAACTTTTATTTTTATTGGCAGCAAAAAGCTTGGGATTTATTTATAAATGCGTTTCCCGCTTTTGCTCCAATGTTTTAATTTTTAAAAAAAAATCAAAACGATTTTCACTTAATCGGAACTAAAAATATAATTGTAAGTCTTTATTTAGTAATTTTGCCCTAATTGCAACTTTAACCCTAAATGAATAAAATAGAACACATCGGAATCGCGGTAAAAAGCTTAGAAACTTCTAATTTAATTTTTGAAAAGCTATTTGGTAATCCGCCATACAAAGAAGAAGAAGTGGCAAGCGAAGGAGTAAAAACATCCTTTTTTTTAAACGGACCAAATAAAATTGAATTACTAGAAGCAACAAACGAAAACAGCGCCATTCATAAATTTATAGAAAAAAAAGGAGAAGGAATTCATCATATTGCATTTGCCGTATCTGATATTTATTCAGAAATAAAACGTTTACAAGCAGAGGGTTTTCAGCTAATTTCTGACCAGCCAAAAAAAGGTGCAGACAATAAATTAGTTGTTTTTTTACATCCAAAATCTACCAATGGTGTTTTAATTGAACTTTGCCAAGAAATTAAGTAGTTGTTTGTCAAACAAATGATTTAAATTACTTTCGCAAAACAAAAAATACTTGCACATATTTAAAAATAATAGTAATTTTGCAATCGCAATAACGGTCCTATAGCTCATTCGGTTAGAGCAACTGACTCATAATCAGTAGGTGCTTGGTTCGATTCCAAGTGGGACCACAATTTTAGACCTCCAATTGGAGGTCTTTTTTTTTGAAAAATTTCAAAACCTAAATAAATTTATTTTCGTATATTCTTTTTTCAACAATAACTTAACACGAATATTCTATATTTATTATGAATAAATTTTGTGAGAACAAATTTTTATTTAATTTTACAAAGTATGAGAATTGTCCCAAATAAAATTTATACTGCTGTTTTGCTTGTCTTGATTTCCGCATTAAGTCTAGCAGCACCAACCAATCCACCATCGCCACCGGTACCTGTAGTACCTCCAGGGACGTCTATTGATGGCTATATAATCGCCGCCTTATTTTTAGGTTCTATAATTGTTTTAAGAACTTTAAGGATCAAAAAAAGACTCGTTTAAAGACGTTTTTCGTCCTTAAACGTAAAGATTGTGAAGTTTTTTTAGGTATTTTCCTACAACATCAAACTCTAAATTAACCACACTTCCGATTTTAAAGTTCCTGAAGTTTGTATGCTCGTAAGTGTACGGGATAATTGCCACACTAAACTGATTTTCTGCCGAATTTACAACCGTTAAACTAACACCATTTACAGTAATCGATCCTTTTTCAATTGTAATATTACAAAGTTTACTATCGTACTCAAAAGTAAAAAACCAACTACCATTGGTTTCTTCAATTGCAATACATGTTCCTATTTGATCTACATGACCTTGAACAATATGTCCGTCTAGTCGATCGCCTAATTTCATTGCGCGTTCTAAATTAATCACCGAACCAATTTCAAGCGTATCTAAATTTGTTTTGTCTAACGTTTCTTTTATTGCAGTAACCTTATATACAGTATCTTTTATGGCAACAACGGTTAAGCAAACTCCATTATGCGATACACTCTGATCAATTTTTAATTCGGGAGTAATATCACAATCTACATGAACATGTAAATTGCCTCGTTCAATTTGTAAATCCTTTATTATTCCTTGTGATTCTATAATTCCAGTAAACATTTCTCGTTTTATTTTATTAAATTTGCAAAACAAAATTAGCAATAAAATAGCAAAAATCGCCATGAAAAAATCAGAAAATATTATTATCGGAATTTCTATTGGAGATTTAAATGGCATTGGTAGCGAAGTTATACTCAAAACTTTTGAAGATTCGCGGATGTTAGAATTTTGTACCCCAGTTTTATTTGCAAACGTAAAAGTTCTTTCTTTTTTAAAAAAACAATATAATTTAGAAATAATTCTGCATGGTATTGATGATTTAACTCAAATTGTACCAGGAAAAGTGAATGTTCTAAATGTATGGAAAGAAGCTGTTGATTTAAATTTTGGTGTAGTTGACGAAAAAATCGGCGCCTATGCACTTCAGTCTTTTATTGCAGCCACCGAGGCTCTAAAAGAAGAAGTAATTGATGTTTTGGTAACTGCTCCAATTAATAAAGCAAACATCCAAACAGAGGAATTTAAATTTCCGGGACATACAGATTATTTAGACCAACAATTAGAAGGAAACGCCTTGATGTTAATGGTGCAAGACAATTTACGAGTAGGTTTATTAACGGATCATCTTCCTGTAAATCAAGTCGCATCTGCATTGACACCAGAACTCATAATAAAAAAAATAACCACTATTAATGCCACTTTAAAGCAAGACTTTAATATTAATAAACCAAAAATTGCATTATTAGGATTAAATCCGCATTCTGGCGACAACGGAGTAATCGGAAAAGAAGAATTAGACATTTACAAACCAGCAATTAAAAAATTAACAGATCAAAGAATTTTAGTTTTTGGTCCTTATCCTGCAGATGGCTTTTTTGGCAGTGCACAATATGAAAAATTTGATGCAGTAATTGCAAGTTATCACGACCAAGGTTTAATACCTTTTAAAACTTTATCTTTTGGAAAAGGAGTAAATTTTACTGCAGGTCTTAACAGAGTTCGAACTTCTCCAGATCATGGAACTGCATATGAAATTGCAGGGAAAGGAATTGCAGACGCTACATCATTTAAAGAAGCCGTTTATTTGGCAATAGATGTATTTCATTCAAGAAAAGAGTATGCAATATTGTCGGAAAACCCGCTGAAAACAAAAGAAAAGCAGTTATAAACAAAAAAATGTTTATAACGCTTTTACAATAACAATTATTTCATATCTTTGCACACCCAAATACAATTCGTTGTGTTTGGATAATTGAAATTCAAATGAAAGTAACAAGTGAATATTTAATTCCATTTATTGGATTAAAGTTAGGTAAACATAAATTTGATTTTAGTATAAATAAAAAGTTCTTTGAAACCTTTGAATATGAAGATTTTGAAAATCCAAATATCAAGGTAGAATTAATTTTAGAAAAGAAAAGTACGCTATTAGAGTTGCAATTCAAACATTCTGGTACTGTTTTGGTACCATGCGATGTTTCTGGAGAATTATTTGATTTACCTATAAAAGGAAAATTAAAACTAGTAGTTAACTTCGGGGAATCTTTTAATAATGACAACGAAGAGTTATTAATTCTTCCGCATGGGGAACATCAAATTGATGTGTCGCAATTCATTTACGAAATGATTGTGTTATCCGTGCCATTTAAAAGAGTACATCCAGATGCAAAAGACCGAATATTAAATTCAGTTGGTACAGAATTCGAAAAATCAAATAAAGAAGATAATACAAATAAAGAAGACAATACAGAACAAGAAACCGACCCACGTTGGGATAAATTAAAAAAACTATTAACGGATAAATAATATAGTAAAATGGCACATCCTAAAAGAAAAATCTCCAAAACAAGAAGAGATAAAAGAAGAACGCATTATAAAGCAACAGCAGCTACGATAGCAACTTGTCCTATTACAGGAGAAGCACATTTATACCACAGAGCATACTGGCATGAAGGTAAAATGTATTATAGAGGTCAAGTAGTTATTGATAAATCTGTAGTAGAAATTTAATAGCTATTTTAAACAAAATACTAACTCTCACGACTTTTGTGAGAGTTTTTTGTTTTATTATTTTTTGGAATTAAGAATGTAACTTAATTATTTTTTGTAAATTTCACCTCTCTAATTTTATTATTTCGTTGGAGATATAAAATAATAATATGAATAAAATCACAGCAGCAATCACGGCAGTTGGCGGATATGTTCCAGAATATGTTTTATCAAACAAAGTGCTGGAAACAATGGTTGATACCAATGATGAATGGATACTTAGTAGAACAGGAATATCCGAAAGAAGATTGCTAAAAGCCGAAGGAAAAGGAACTTCTTACCTTGCAATTCAAGCAGCTAAAGACCTTATTAATAGAGGCAATATCAATCCCGAAGAAATAGATTTAGTAATAATGGCAACTACAACGCCAGATATGCCTGTGGCATCAACTGGAGTTTACGTAGCTTCTCAAATTGGTGCGGTAAACGCATTTGCATTTGATCTGCAAGCGGCATGTTCTGGTTTTTTATTCGGAATGTCAATGGCAGCAGCTTATATTGAATCGGGTAAATACAAAAAAATACTACTCATTGGTGCTGATAAAATGTCATCAATTATCGATTATACCGACCGATCAACTTGCATTATTTTTGGTGATGGTGGTGGTGCGGCCTTATTCGAACCAAATCACGAAGGATTAGGTATTCAGGATGAAATTCTTAAATCTGATGGAATAGGCAGAGAATATTTAAAAATAGATGCCGGAGGTTCTATTTTACCAGCGAGCATTGATACTGTTACAAACAGACAACACTTTGTTTTTCAAGATGGTAAAACGGTTTTTAAATATGCCGTTTCTGGAATGGCAGATGTTAGCGAAAAAATTATGAACAGAAATGATTTGACCAAAGATTCTGTTGATTGGTTAATCGCACATCAAGCAAATAAAAGAATTATTGACGCAACCGCGTCTAGAATGAATTTGGAAGAAAGCAAGGTTTTAGTAAATATTCAAAAATACGGAAATACTACATCAGGAACTCTTCCCTTACTATTAAGCGATTTCGAATCAAAATTCAAAAAAGGAGATAATTTAATTTTCGCAGCATTCGGCGGAGGATTCACATGGGGTTCCATTTATTTAAAATGGGCATACTAGTAAAACAAATAACTAAACTATAAAATACTATATTATGGATTTAAAAGAAATTCAAAACCTAATTAAATTTGTTTCCAATTCTGGAGTAGCAGAAGTAAAATTAGAAATGGACGATATTAAAATTACCATTAGAACGACATTAGAAAATACGACACCAGAAGTAACTTACTTGCAGCAAGCGCCAATGCAACAGCAAATGCCAATGCAACATCAAGCGCCAATGGCAACGCCAGCTGTTACAATTCCTGTAGCAACGGCAGCTGATGATGATTCTAAGTACGTAACTATAAAATCACCAATGATTGGAACTTTTTACAGAAAACCTACTCCAGACAAAGATGTATTTACAGAAGTTGGTAAAACAATCAAAAAAGGAGACGTTTTATGTGTAATTGAAGCAATGAAGCTTTTCAATGAAATTGAAGCAGAAATTACCGGAAAAATTGTGAAAATTTTAGTTGACGATATGTCACCAGTAGAATTTGACCAACCATTATTTTTAGTCGATCCATCTTAAACCATTAAAAATTGTGAATTACGAAACAAAAAAACATAGTGTTTATTTTGTATTCCTAATTTTTGATTCTTAATTTTTAATTTAAAAAGATATGTTTAAAAAAATATTAATAGCCAACCGTGGCGAAATTGCTTTACGAGTTATTCGTACTTGTAAAGAAATGGGAATAAAAACTGTTGCTGTTTATTCTACCGCAGATGCAGAAAGTTTGCACGTTAAGTTTGCAGATGAAGCAGTTTGTATTGGTCCGCCGCCAAGTAATTTATCTTACTTAAAAATGTCAAGTATAATTGCTGCTGCAGAAATTACAAATGCAGATGCAATACATCCCGGATATGGTTTCTTATCAGAAAACGCAAAATTCTCAAAAATTTGTGAAGAACACGGAATAAAATTTATTGGTGCATCGCCAGAAATGATTGACCGAATGGGAGATAAAGCATCCGCAAAAGCAACCATGAAAGCAGCAGGAGTTCCTTGTGTTCCTGGTTCAGAAGGACTAATTGCCGATTTTGAAGAAGCACAAAGCTTAGCAAACGGAATGGGCTATCCTGTGATGCTAAAAGCTACAGCCGGTGGTGGTGGAAAAGGAATGCGCGCAGTTTGGAAGGCAGAAGATTTACTGAAAGCATGGGAAAGTGCACGTCAAGAATCTGCCGCAGCATTTGGAAACGATGGTATGTACATGGAGAAACTAATTGAAGAACCACGTCATATCGAAATTCAAGTTGTTGGTGATGCCTACGGTAAAGCATGTCATTTATCCGAAAGAGATTGTTCTGTGCAAAGACGCCATCAAAAACTGACAGAAGAAACTCCCTCACCATTTATGACCGACGAATTGCGAAATTCAATGGGTGAAGCAGCGGTAAAAGCAGCAGAATTTATAAAATACGAAGGCGCAGGAACAGTAGAATTTTTGGTAGATAAGCACCGAAATTTCTATTTCATGGAAATGAATACTCGTATTCAAGTCGAGCATCCAATTACAGAACAAGTAGTAGATTACGACTTAATTAGAGAACAAATTTTAGTTGCAGCAGGAATTCCAATTTCTGGTAAAAACTATTTGCCACAATTACATTCTATCGAATGCCGCATCAATGCTGAAGATCCATATAATGATTTTCGCCCTTCACCAGGAAAAATTACCGTTTTGCACGCACCAGGCGGACACGGAGTTCGTTTAGATACACACGTTTATGCAGGTTATACAATCCCGCCAAATTACGACTCCATGATTGCAAAGTTAATCACAACAGCGCAAACACGAGGAGAAGCAATTAATAAAATGAAACGTGCATTAGATGAGTTTTATATAGAAGGTATAAAAACTACCATTCCGTTTCACCGTCAATTAATGGAAGAACCAGAATATGTAGCCGGTAATTATACTACTGCATTTATGGATACTTTTAAAATGAAAGATATAGATTAAAACAAAAAAACCATTCGAAATCCGAATGGTTTTTTTTTGAGTTTATGTTTTCCTCGAAGCTATTTCCAGCTTTTCATTGCAACCTTTGTAAATAAATGCCATTTTTATAAAGCAAAAACTAGCTTCTTTGGTCGCTTGTTTTCACTAATAAAAATGGGCGTTAATTTTTCAAAGAGTTTTCATTGCAATCTGGGCTACAACTTAGAAAAATAAAATCATTACTTACAATTAATCTTTAGCTCCGATTATCTCATCGGTTAATTATTTTCATTGGCATTCGATGAATTTCATTTGCAGTGAATATATAAAAATTTCGGTTGTTCCGGAATTTTTTATTGTAACGAAAAGCGGGAATTACATTTATTAAAATGCCTAAAATTTATACTTCTAATTATTGATAATTTCTATATTCCGACTAATTTCATTTCCTAAATCGTCTGTAACCGTAATATAATGTTTGCCTGTTTTAGCAAGTATTGCCATTTCATGAAAGGTTTTTGTTTCTCCCAAATATTGATTGTCTAAATACCAAAAAAGCTTGGCTTTCGAATTACTGTGCGCAACTTTTAAAATTACAGATTGCGTTTTGCCTTTAAAATCTTTTGCTAAATAAATTTTACTAATCGTTCTTGGATAAATAAAATCCATTATTTTTTGCTGCGTCGGAGCGCAATCTGCTAGAAATGGTGGCAACGAATAGTAATTTATATGTGAATTTTTATAGTAGGATTCCATTACCAGTGGCAAAAAAACCCAACTTTTTATCACCATGTTTTCTATATTTTCGCACGAACTATTTACCCGAAAGTGCTCTGTTACATCTAAAAAAACCAATTTATGAAACGGACAAATTCCCGATTTCAATCCGTTTTTAGGAATTAATTGCATGGTTTTTGGGCAATCATTTTGTGCTAAATAGCCGCTTAATTTGCAAACTTCTGCTTCGTATAAATTATTTAAAGGTTTTAGAAACCAAGCTTTTCTTGGTAATTGATTGAAAACATCAAACAAAATTGGCGCAGCATTTTCAACCCCAGTTAAATCTGGTCTGCCTTCGCCCGAAGCGTTACCAACCCAAATTCCGACAACAAAATCTTTATTAGTGCCAATTGACTATGAGAGCGAAACAAAATATAGGATATTTTGGTCTAATTTTTCTTTTGGAATAAACACAAGTGTATTTGCAAAAAGCAATACGATTTTAATTTTAATCCTTGTCGCAATGTAAAACAAAAGGAATCTAATTCTTGATTGGGTTTCCAGTTAAAAACATTGAAAGTTAACTCTATCCGAAAATCACTTTTGCCGACACTCAACCCCAGCTAAAACTACCTATGTATTTGTTATATTTAGAATAATTGGAATTGAAATGGGGAGAATTTATCGTTTTGCAGGGATTTAAAAAATAACCAACAGAAATAATGAAAGCTCTTTAGTAATTCTCATGCAAAAAGAAGTTTAAATTACTGGAAAATAGAATTTTAACAGAGTGTAATTAAGGATATAGGGCCAAATCATAATCTTTTATTACAGTAAATAAATATACTGTTTTTGAAAATTATTTTTGCCGTTTTGTAGCAAAAAAATCTTGTATTAATTGACCGGCTTCTAAAGCTAAAACTCCCGAAACCACCGTTGTTTTAGGATGTAATTTTGTTCCCATTGCAGTAAAACCTCGATGCGAATCAAATGCGCCAAAAACAATTTTAGAAATCTGCGACCAATACAAAGCACCAGCGCACATTTGACAAGGTTCTAAAGTTACATATAACGTACAATCTTTAAGATATTTTCCGCCAAGAAAATTTGCTGCTGCCGTTATACTTTGCATTTCTGCATGCGCAGTAACATCATTTAAAATTTCGGTAAGATTGTGACTTTTTGCAATAATTCTATTTTCAATTACCACAATTGCACCTACCGGAATTTCGCCTTTATCAAAAGCAATTTTTGCTTCTTGTAAGGCTTTCTTCATGAAATATTCGTCGGTAAAAACAGATTCGATCACACGGATTATATTTTATCTTTTGTAAAAATAACAAATTCAAATTGTACCTTTGCTTTATGGAAGAAAATTTGCTTAAAAATATTCAAAACCCATCTGATTTACGAAAATTAGATACGAACCAACTGCCGCAATTAGCAAAAGAATTACGCGATTTTATTATTGATATCGTATCAGTAAAAGAAGGACATTTGGGTGCAAGTTTAGGAGTAATAGAGCTAACCATTGCGTTGCATTATGTTTTTGAAACCCCAAACGATTTATTAGTTTGGGATGTTGGACACCAAGCCTATGGGCATAAAATAGTAACCGGTAGAAAAAGTCTATTTGACACCAACCGACAATTAAATGGAATTTCTGGTTTCCCAAAAAGAAGCGAAAGTGAATATGATACTTTTGGTGTTGGACATTCGTCGACTTCTATTTCTGCGGCTTTGGGAATGGCGATTGCAAGCAAAATAAAAGGCGAAGAAAAACACCACATTGCTGTAATTGGCGATGCTTCGATTGCTAGCGGAATGGCATTTGA
This sequence comes from Flavobacterium sp., assembly GCA_047636155.1. Classification (GTDB taxonomy): domain Bacteria; phylum Bacteroidota; class Bacteroidia; order Flavobacteriales; family Flavobacteriaceae; genus Flavobacterium. The sequence continues at coordinate 22,413 of JBLIJW010000015.1, forward strand.
AGGTTTAAATCACGCAGGAGTTTCTGACACAAATTTATTGGTAATTTTAAACGATAACGCAATTGGAATTGACCCAAGTGTTGGTGCTTTAAAACATTATTTGACTTTGGTGAAAGATGGAAAAAATCCGAAGCAAAATAACATGATTAAATCATTGAACTTTGATTATTCTGGTCCGATTGACGGTCATGATTTTGGAAAATTATTATCTGAATTAGAGCGATTAAAAAAAATAAAAGGACCGAAATTTTTGCATGTAATTACCACCAAAGGAAAAGGACTTTTACAAGCAGAACAAAACCAAGTGCAATACCATGCGCCAGGAAAATTTGACAAAATAACTGGAGAAATTTCTGCAACGTCAAACCAAAATTTACCGCCAAAATTTCAAGATGTTTTTGGTTTAACCTTGGTGGAATTGGCAACAAGTAATCCAAAAATTATAGGAATTACCCCAGCAATGCCAACCGGAAGTTCGATGAAATTTATGATGGAGGCGTTTCCCGATCGTGCTTTTGATGTAGGAATTGCAGAACAACATGCTGTAACACTATCTGCCGGAATGGCAACCCAAGGAATGGTTGTTTTTTGTAATATTTATTCTACTTTTTTACAACGTGCATACGATCAAATTATTCATGATGTAGCATTGCAAAATTTACCAGTAATATTTTGTTTAGATCGAGCTGGATTAGTTGGTGAAGATGGCGCAACCCATCATGGCGTATTTGATTTGGCGTATTTAAGATGCATTCCCGATTTAATAATATATGCTCCAAAAAACGAATCTGATTTAAGAAATATTCTTTATACTTCCTCTTTAGGATTAAATCATCCGATAGCAATTAGATATCCTCGTGGTCGTGGTTTAAATATAAATTGGATAAAACCCTTTAAATTAGTAGAAATTGGAGTAGCCAAAATTCTTGAAAAAGGAAGTAAAATTGCAATTTTATCAACTGGTTTTATCGGAAATAATGTAACATCCGCTTTGGCGAAAATAACAAATTCAAAATTATTTTCTCATTATGATTTTGGATTTGTAAAACCGTTAGATACAAATCTTTTAAAACAAATTTTTGAAGAATACGATCAAATTATTACTATTGAAGACGGAACCATTATTGGTGGATTTGGTAGCGCAATTACAGAGTTTGCAGCTACAGAAAAATATTTAATTCCGATTACAACTTTAGGAATTCCGGATAATTTTATTGAACATGGAACTATCCAACAATTACAAGAAATCTGCAAAATTGACGTTAAAAGTTTAGAATTGTTTTTTTCTGAATTTTGAAAAATGCGTTTTTGCAAACCAATTTATATCGAAATATGAAGCTTTTATCCTTTTACATTTTATTGTTTTTCTTCGTTACACTTTCTTTTTTTTCGCAAGAAGGATTAATTCAAACTAAGAAAATTGATTCAACTTCCATTACTCCTATTCGCAGTTATTGGAATAGCAAAAATACTGTTGGTCTTGACCTTAGTGAGATTGCTTTCGTGAATTGGAATGCTGGAGGAAATAGCTCTGTTTCTGGATTATTAGGTGGGAATTTTGTTAGAACCTACGACGATAAAAACTCGAAATGGAATAACGAATTGATTATGCGGTATGGCGTAAACAAGCAAGACGGAATTGAGTTGCGAAAAACAGACGATGCCTTTCAGTTTACATCGACATATGGGTACAGAAAAGATTCATTATCACGATGGTTTAGTTCGGCTAAGTTCAACTTTAATACTCAATTTACTAACGGTTATAATTATCCGAATACGGATAAATCGATTTCCAGTTTTTTAGCTCCTGCTTATATGTTTTTAGGAGTTGGTAGCGAATATGTAGACAAAAAAAATAAATTTACTGTTTACATGTCGCCGTTGACTACCAAAAGTACCTTTGTTTTAAATCAAAGATTGGCAAATGAAGGTGCTTTTGGAGTAGACAAAGCAATATTAGATGCAGATGGAAATATTATAAAAAAAGGCAGACAAAGCCGAATAGAATTAGGAACATTAGTAACTGCAGCATATAAATTTAAAATCGTAAAAAATATAAATGTAGAAAACCGTCTTAGTTTATATTCTGATTATATAAATAATTTCGGAAATATTGATGTGGATTGGCAAATGCAAATGGACTTTGTTGTTAACGAATACGTAAAAGCAAATATTGGAATTCATATGATTTATGATGATGATATAAAAACGAAAGACCAAGTGAACGGTGAACAAGTTATTCTTGGTCCGAAATTACAGATAAAGCAAACTTTGGGAATTGGTGTGGTTTATAATTTTAAAGTTTAGATTTTTTGAATTTTTGGTTTTAAAGACTTTGGTTTTAAAAAACTAAGTAATTATGGCATTTAAAAGTATTTCTTCTTTATAATTAATTCCTAATCCGCCAAGAATACTTTCTTCGAATTTTTTGGAAGTATCTACGAAGATAGTTTTGGTTACTTTGCCACTTTTAATTTCTTCTTTATCAATTGTAAATTGTAAATCTTGATAAACTGTATTGTAATCAACGTACATTAAAATTGACTTTTCATCTGAAAATAATTCAATCTCTAGGTTAAATTTTCTGGTTCTAGGATTTATAGTAATTGGTTCCAGCTTTCCGCTATAGAATAATTTAAGATTTGGATGTTCTTTTTTTATAATTGCCTTTTTGGTTTTTGCATCTTTTAAAATTTCAGAAATCATCACTTTTATTAGTTCTCTTTTTGATGATACCGCTATTTTCCCAGCAATTCCTGAATAAACTTCGATATTCGGATTGTTTTCAATAATTTGAACCGATGGTTTTTCTTGAGAATAACTTGCAATTGTAGTTAAAACGGTTGCACCAAATAGCATGGCATGTTTTAAATTAATATAGTTTGCACTAGTATTATAGGAATAGTCATGATGTAATTGCATCGGACTTACCTCTGCGCAAATAGACGTTTTATCTTTTTGTTTCGAGATTATCGTTGCAACTTCTCTAGTAGTTTTTCTGGTAAAATCTAACACAGTTTTGTTACACAAATCACAATGCGAACCAATTTGATTTTTGATCATCTTAGTAAAATCTTCGTTACAAGGTTCGGCAATATTTAAAGTGAAAGTCTTTTTCATTATAATTAAATTTAAATTCTAGTTTTAGAATTTGGTTCTAATTATAAAGAGGTGTTTTATTTATAAAAGGTTGAAAAGTTTTAAAATTTAAGAAAATAATTGTTCGGCTATTTCTTCTATTTTGCTCACTAAAACCACTCGAATGCCAGGAAATTTAGTTGCGATTTTATTGTATTTGGATACAAAAATAGTTGCGAAACCTAATTTTTCTGCTTCTTGAATTCGTTGTTCTACTCTATTTACTGGTCGTATTTCGCCAGACAAACCAACTTCGCCAGCAAAACAAAAATCTTTTCCGATTGAAATATCTTCATTACTAGATAAAATTGCTGCAACAACCGCCAAATCAATTGCTGGATCGTCAACAGAAATTCCGCCAGTAACATTTAAAAAGACATCTTTTGTACCCAGTCTAAATCCGGCGCGTTTTTCTAAAACTGCCAAAATCATATTTAGTCGTTTTGCATTGTAACCCGTGGTGCTTCTTTGCGGCGTGCCATAAACTGCTGTAGAAACCAGCGCTTGAATTTCTATCATCAATGGTCGCATTCCTTCTAAAGTAGATGCAATTGCAGTTCCTGAAAGTTCTTCTTCTCTGTGGGAAATTAGTATTTCTGACGGATTAGAAACTTCGCGTAAACCAGAACCAAGCATTTCATAAATTCCTAATTCTGCCGTGCTACCGAATCTGTTTTTTAACGAACGTAAAATTCGGTACACATGGTTTCTATCGCCTTCAAATTGCAAAACCGTATCTACCATATGTTCTAAAATCTTTGGTCCAGCAATACTTCCGTCTTTAGTGATATGCCCAATCAAAATTACCGGAACATTGGATTCTTTTGCAAATTTTATTAATTCGGCCGTACATTCTCTAATTTGAGAAATACTTCCTGGCGATGACTCTATGTAATCGGTATGAAGAGTTTGAATAGAATCTATAATTACGATTTCTGGTTCGGTTTCCTGAATTTGACGAAATATATTTTGTGTTTTAGTTTCTGTTAAAACATAACAATTATCACTTTGCGACGTGATTCTTTCGGCACGCATTTTAATTTGTTTCTGACTTTCTTCGCCCGAAACATACAATGTTTTATAGGGTAATTTTAAAGAAATTTGCAACAGCAAGGTGCTTTTCCCTATACCGGGTTCGCCACCCAAAAGTATTAAGGAACCAGGAACGATTCCGCCACCAAGTACACGATTTAATTCTTCGTCTAAAGTATCCATACGAACTTCTTGCGCCGAATTTATATCTGCTATTTTTAAAGGTTTTGAAGCTTTCTTAACTTCTGATGAAGGTTGCCAAGCCGCTTTTTCTTCTTTAACAATAACCTCTTCTACAATGGTATTCCACTCTTTACAAGCATTGCATTGGCCTTGCCATTTAGAGTATTGGGTTCCACAATTTTGACAAAAAAACGTGGTTTTAACTTTAGCCATTTATTTTTTTATTTTACTACGTAATTCATCCGATTTAGACAACATAAAATCTTTAGTAAGACTACCAATTTCTTCTCTTTGGTATCCGCCAAGGTAACTTTTAGAAGCTCTTTTGAAATCTTCTTGATATTCATAGTACATTCCCATATGGTAATCGCCAAGCATGGTTTTTGGATACATTTTGTTAGATAATTGCGCTAATTTCTCAAATTCATTGTAAGCTTTATTTTTTACAATTGCCGCTTCAATGGCTTTGAAATCGTTGTAACGAATGTTCATTTTCATTCCCATTACTTTATCTAAAATGGCATATTTATCGGTCAAATAATCTACATAACCAGAAGGTAATTTTATAATTTTTTCTTGAAACTCCAAATTAGAAATTGGTTGGTATGCAGCAAAAAATTGGTATAAAGCATTTGGAATTGCATTTACTACTAAACTATAATGAGAAGCTTGTTTAATATCATCAAACATATAATTTAAACTCTCATTTTTAACTTGGCTTATGTTTGCATTTAATGTCTGTGCATCTTCTTTCATCTTTTTTATATCACCATCTGCGGAAGCTAAATAGTAAAAAATTGGTTTTTTAATTGCTGTCAATCTACCTGCAACAACATTTTCCATATTCACTGCCAATTCCGGACTTAAAAAAATGTAGGCATTAAAAAGCGGATCTTCTTTGTACAAAAAGAAATTTAAAAATCCGGCAGTTACATCGTGTCCGGCAATGGCTTTGAAAGATGAAATTCGGTATTTTTTTTCGATAAACGGAAGTAATTCGCCGCCAATAAATTCAAAAAATTTAGAACCATCCTTATCTGGCAAACCCGTATCTCGGCTAACCGAACAGTCCTTGAAACGCAAACCTTCTTTATTTTGATCTAAACCAACTACAATCATTTCTGGCAAATCATCCCAATAATTTCCGTAGGATAAAACTCCGGTGAACGGATCGAACAAATAATCCCCATCTAAAAGTAATAGCAATGGATACACTTTTTTTTCTCCGTTATCATAGGATTTTGGAGTAGAAATGCTAAGAAATCGATAGGAATCTAGTTTTTTAGATAAAATACTGTCTTTAGTTTTTTGAGAAAATCCTGTTACAGTAAGTAAAAACACTATTAATAAGCTAATTCCTTTCATGATTGTTGAAGATAAATGGTAGTTGAAATGCAGCAAGCAAGTTAGGGAATTTATTTTCGATTTAAAACAGGAAGAAATAAAAAAGAAAGCGTTCCGAGTAGAATAGTTAATGCCGTTTGGGAAGTCCAAACCAGCCATCCGAAAGCAGTTCCTACAGTTTCTGAAATTCCGTAAAGTAGAAATATTTGAGCAATAATAAGAGGAAAAGCACCAAAACCGCTATTAGTAAAACCGATAGCCAATGTACCGAATACAAACCCAATTATGACGGCGTTTATACTAATGTTACTAGTTTCTTTTAAAGCAAAAATTGTAATGTAAAACATGCTTAGATAAGAAAACCAGATGAAAAAGGAATGAAAAAGATACTTCCATTTTGTTTTCATTTTTAGAATGCTTGTCATTCCTTCAATTAAACCAGATAATTTTGATTTTAATTTTAAGATAATTGCTAAGCTAGAATACATCCACATTAATACAAATCCTGCAGTGGCTAAAAACCCAACTAATCCTAAAATTACTAATTTTTGTAGAGGAATAGTTTGCAGAATAAAATTTTTGAGAATATCATATTGCAGGCAAAAACCTACAATTATAAAAAGTAAAAAAATCAAAGAATCTACAACACGTTCTGCAATTATAGTTCCGAACGATTTGTCGAACGGTACATTTTCATACTTTTTTAAAACCAAAGATCGTGATATTTCGCCCGATCTTGGTATGGTAAGATTTAAAAAATAGCAAATAGCAACAGCCATAAAATTATTATGGAATTTGGTGGTATAACCTAAATGTTCTAAAGAATACTTCCACCGATAGGCTCGAGATAGATGTCCTAAAAGTGCTATAAACAAAGAAATTACTATGTAAAAATAATTAGCATTTTTAAAGTATTCTTTTATTTCTAACAGTTGGCTTGGTGTAAAGGAATTGTATTGGTACACAATTAAAATAACTCCTAAAGCTAAAGGAATTAGTATGGATAACCATTTACCAATTGTTTTTTTCACAAAAATTATTTGAGACTATTATTTTCCTCATTAGGAAAAACCAACCAAGGTTTAAAGTTTTTTGCTTCTTCAAAATCTAACAATGCATAAGAAATAATAATTATTATATCTCCTGCAGCCACTTTTCTTGCCGCTGGACCATTTAATGTGATTTCTCCAGAATTTTTTTGCCCTTTTATGGCATAGGTTTCTAATCTTTCTCCATTATTAATATTAACGATGGCAACTTTTTCACCTTCAATAATATTAGAAGCTTCCATTAAAGCCTCGTCAATAGTTATACTTCCTATGTAATTTAAATCGGCGCCAGTTACTTTAACGCGATGAATTTTTGATTTTACTACTTGAATTTGCATGGTACAAAGTTACTTGTTTTTTTTAATTTATAAAGAAATTGTATCAATCAATCGAATTCCGTTTACTACAACTGCAATAAATGCACGATACTCTTGGTTTTTATTCTTTCGTTGCACTGATTTTAAATTTTTTACGTTGGCAATTTCAAAATATTCTAATTCTATTTCGGGTTGAGAATCGAATGTATTTTTAACCATTTCTTTTAAAAATGCTACACTTTTACTTGTAAAATATTCTTTTACTTGATGTAGTGTTTGAAAAATTATTGCTGCAGATTCTCTTTCTGATTTAGACAGTCGTTCATTTCGAGAACTCATTGCTAAGCCATTTTGTTCTCTAAATATTGGACATTCTACAATTTCAATCGGTAAGTTTTTTAAGGCAACTAATTTTTTTATGATTTGCAGTTGCTGGAAATCCTTTTCTCCAAAATAGGCTTTGTTGGGTTTCACTATTTCAAACAATGCTTTAACAACCGTACCGACTCCATCAAAATGTCCAGGTCTAAATTTTCCTTCCATTTGATGTTCTAAACCACCAAATTTAAAGTTTTGACTGCTAACTTTATCTCCATAAATATCTGTAACAGTAGGTGCATAAACTAGAAATTTGTTAGACAAACCCTCTATTTTTTCTAAATCAGCATCCAAATTTCTTGGATATTTTTTTAAATCTTCTGGATTGTTAAATTGTGTCGGATTTACAAAAATGCTAACAACGGTAAATGTATTTTCAAGAATTGAATTTTGCATTAGCGATAAATGACCGTCGTGCAATGCACCCATTGTGGGTACAAAACCAATAGTACAATTTTTAGCTCTAAAGTGAGCTAAATAATTATTTAAAGAACTGTTAGAAGTAAAAACTTGCATTAGCATTAATTTGAAATCAGGTACAAACTTACTATTTTAGTGGATAACTCCATAAATTTTTGTAATTTTGCATCCTTTTATGTTATTTAACAAACCAAACACTGTATGGAAGATAAGAGGATATTATATGTATCATCTGAAGTAGTACCTTATTTGGCAGAAAACGAAGTTTCGTTAATGTCATATGATGTGCCTAAAATGATAAACGATCAAGGCGGACAAATTAGAATTTTTATGCCACGTTATGGCAATATAAACGAAAGACGTCACCAACTTCATGAAGTAATTCGCTTATCTGGAATGAATTTGGTTGTGAATGATGTAGACATGCCATTAATCATAAAAGTCGCATCCATTCCTAAAGAAAGAATTCAGGTTTATTTTATTGATAACGACGAATATTTCAAAAGAAAGGCAACATTTACCGATGAAAACAATGCGCTTTATCCGGATAACGATGAAAGAGCAATATTTTTTGCAAAAGGAGTTGTTGAAACTGTAAAGAAATTAAATTGGGTTCCAGATATTATTCACGTTCATGGTTGGATGGCTTCTATGCTTCCTGTCTACATGAAACATTACTATAAAGACGAAGCATTGTTTTCTGAAACGAAAATTGTAACGTCAGTTTATGGACAATCTTTTGAAGGAATATTAGATTCTGAAATGATCAATAAAATTAAATTTGATGGTATTCCAGAAGAAGCCATTTCTGAGATTGCTGAACCTAATTATGAAAATTTAATTAAAGTAGCTGTTACACATTCTGACGCTGTAATCATTGCCTCTAAAAGCCTTTCGCCAAGTTTAACAAAATTTATAGAATCTTCAGGTAAACCTTTTTTACCTTTCACCCCAAAAGAGCAGTTTGCAGCTGCTTACACAGAGTTTTATCAAAAAATGTTATAACGATTAAGTAATGAAATTTAAATTTTTAGTTAAGGCTTTTACTTTAGCCTTGTTAGTAACCGCGATCATTTCTTGTGATAAAGAATTTGACGAATTAGGAAGTGGTGTTTTAGGAGATAATCCTAATAATTATTTGTTTTCTAAAATAAATTCTGATGTTGTTGCTTACAATTACGCGACTGGCGCTGTTCAGAGTAATAACTTAGGCCTTAATGCTTTAGGAGTTTACACCAATCCTGCGTTTGGAACTACAAAAGCCAGCTATGTTTCTCAATTAGAATTAGCTTTAGCCAACCCAACATTTAATAATCCAACTTCAATTACAATTGATTCGGTTTATATATATGTTCCTTATTTTAATAAGTTTGTAAGTACTTCTGCCGATGCAGAAACCAGCACTTACACTTTAGATTCTATTAGAGGTGCAGGCAATTTTAAATTAGGTATTTATGAAAATGGATATTACCTAAGAAATTTTGATGCATCTGGACAATTACAAACTCCACAAAAATACTACTCTAATCAAGCTTCTGACTTTGATGCAGTTATAGGAAATAACGGCGTTGCATTGAAAGAAATTACAGAATTTAAATTTTCTGCAGATGAGATACGTTTAACCTACCAAAAAGATAATAACACGATTGTTAAATCTAAACTTGCTCCCGGAATGTTTCTCCTTTTGGACAAGAATTTAAATGATTATGGTTTTTTTAAGCAAAAAATATTTAATGCTCCGACAGGAAGTTTAACAAATAACTCTTCTTTTAAAGATTACTTTAGAGGTATTTATTTAAAAGCAGAAAATAATGTAAGTTCTTCTGATGGAACAATGGCTTCTTTAAATTTTGCAGGAGGATATATTCAAATAATATACCATCAAGATAAATTACCGGTTCCGACTTCTGGAGACTTAAGGGAACGAAAAGAACTTAGATTAAATCTTGCAGGAAATTCGGTTAATTTGTACGAAAATGCTAATAATGCTGCTTATTCTAATGCCTTAGCTACAGCGAATACAACTATAGGAGACGAAAGAATTTTTATTAAAGGACAACAAGGTTCTGTAGCTGTGATAAATTTGTTTACTGAAGCAGGTGAAAATAGTTTAGTAAATCTTAAAAATAAAGGATGGCTGATAAATGAAGCAAATTTGACATTTTATATTGATAAAGATGCCATGGGCAATAGTCCAGAACCGAATAGAATTTATCTGTATAATTTAGATGACAACACACCTATTGTTGATTATTTTGAAACTTCTACCTCTGTTAATCCTAAGTTTAATAAATTAGTCTTTGGAGGTATTGCAGAAAAAGAGAATTCTACCGACACAAAAAGCTCTAAGTACAAAATTAGGCTTACAGCACACGTCAACAACATTATAAATAATGATTCTACTAATGTAAGATTAGGTCTGGCTGTAACCGAGTTAATAACTAACACTGCAAGTGCGTCATTAAGAAATCCAACAAACACAGAAATTAATCGCATTCCGGTTACTAGTGTAATTAATCCATTAGGAACAATTCTTTACGGCGGAGTTAATTCACCAAATGTTCCTGCGGCAAAAAAAATGAAACTTGAAATTTATTATACTAAACCTAACTAAAAGCAAAAAATATGTGCGGAATTGTAGGTTATATTGGTTATAGAGAAGCTTATCCGATAGTTATAAAAGGACTAAAAAGATTAGAATATCGAGGTTACGATAGTGCAGGAATTATGTTGTTTGAAAATAATGAATTAGTCGTTTCTAAAACAAAAGGAAAGGTTTCTGATTTAGAAGAAAAATCGAAAGATTTAAATTCTAAAGCAACCATAGGTATGGGACATACCCGTTGGGCAACTCACGGCGTGCCGAACGATGTTAATTCACACCCGCATTTATCAAATTCAGGTAGGTTAGCAATTATTCACAACGGAATAATCGAAAATTACCAACCGTTAAAGCAAGAATTAACAAAAAGAGGATATCATTTTAAATCTGATACAGATACGGAAGTTTTAGTAAATCTTATTGAAGACGTCCTAAAAACAAATGATGTAAAATTGGGCAAAGCAGTTCAAATTGCCCTGAATCAAGTGGTAGGTGCTTATGCGATTTGTGTTTTTGATGTTCAAAAACCAGATGAAATTGTTGTTGCAAGATTAGGAAGTCCTTTAGCTATTGGAGTTGGAGAAAGCGAATATTTTATTGCATCAGATGCATCACCATTCATTGAATATACTTCTAATGCTATTTATTTAGAAGACGAAGAAATGGCAATAGTTCGTTTGAATAAATCTCTAAAAATCAGAAAAATTAAAGATGACTCTTTCGTAAATCCTTACATTCAAGAACTTCAGATGAATTTGGAGCAAATTGAAAAAGGAGGGTACGATCACTTTATGCTTAAAGAAATATATGAGCAACCAAACGCTATAAAAGACACTTATAGAGGAAGACTTAATGCAGCTACTGGCGTGATTCAAATGTCTGGAATTGAAGATAATTTAGAACGCTTTCTTCAGGCAGACAGAATATTAATAATCGCTTGTGGAACTTCTTGGCATGCAGGTTTAGTTGCAGAATATGTAATTGAAGAATTTGCTAGAATCCCAGTAGAAGTTGAATATGCATCCGAATTTAGATATAGAAATCCGATTATTACAAACAAAGACATTGTAATTGCAATTTCACAGTCTGGAGAAACGGCTGATTCTTTGGCTGCCATAAAACTTGCAAAAGAAAAAGGAGCATTCGTATTTGGTGTGTGT
>JBLIJW010000016.1:0-33580 GCA_047636155.1 Flavobacterium sp.
AAACGAAGGAAGAAACAGGTGAGGCAGTAGAAGCAATTGGCAATGATATTGAACAAAAAGTTGATACCGTTGGAATGCAAATTGACACAGCAACAACGAAAGCTGGTGATGCAATGGAAAATGCAGGAAAAGAAATGAAAGAATCTGTAGAGTAAACTATTTTCTTTTGAAAAAAAGCCTTGAGAAATCAAGGCTTTTTTATTTTAACTTCTTATTTTTTGTTCCCATTTCCAAGCACTGTCTAATGCATCTTCCAAAGTCAATATGGCTTTCCAACCTAATATATTATTTGCTTTATCTGTATTTGCATAAGCTTCTGTAATATCACCAGCACGACGATCAACAATTTTATAATTCAATTTTTTACCAGAAACTTTTTCAAAAGCAGTAATCACTTCTAAAACAGAACTTCCTTTTCCGGTTCCTAAATTAAAGGTTTCTAAGGATTGTAAATATTTGCCATGCAACAATCTTTTTAGTGCAATAACATGTGCTTTTGCTAAATCTACAACGTGAATATAATCGCGAACGGCTGTTCCATCAATTGTGGGATAATCGTTTCCGTAAACCGAAAGTTGCTCGCGCAAACCAATACCGGTTTGCGTTATAAAAGGCACCAGATTTTGAGGAATTCCAATTGGTAATTCGCCAATTTCCACTGTTGGATGTGCGCCAATTGGATTGAAATAACGCAATAAAATTGATTTTATCGAGCTTACATTACAAACTTCAGTAATTATTTCCTCTCCAATTTGTTTTGTATTTCCATAAGGAGAAATGGCAGTTTGAATACTTGCATTTTCTGTTATCGGCATAGTTTCGGCTTGACCATAAACGGTACAAGATGAACTAAAAATGAAATTTGCTCTAGGTAATTTTTGTAATTCTTGCAAAACATAAACCAAAGCGTTAATATTATTTTCATAATACAAAAGCGGATTTTCAACACTTTCTCCAACAGCTTTGGATGCTGCAAAATGAATAATTCCGTCTAAATCACTATGTCTTACAAAAAAAGATTGTACTGCCAATTTATCGCGTAAATCAATATTCTCAAAAACTAAGGATTTACCGGTAATATTGAATATTCCATCTAAAACTTTTTCGGTAGAATTCAGTAAATTATCAACAATAACAACTTCAAAACCTTCGTTTTGCAATTCGACTACTGTATGAGATCCTATGAATCCCAAACCACCAGTTACTACTATTTTCATATATGCTTAATTTGTTTCAGCATCGTTTAAAAGCTGATCAGTTTTATTGTCAAATGGATAGTGTCTGGTATGAAATTGACGCTACCAAAAACAGTTATTTAAAAAATTCTAAAATCGAATCTGTTATAAATTGAATTTGCTCGTCATCCAACTCGGTATGCATTGGTAAAGAAATTACTTCATTAACCAACTGGTTGGTTATAGGAAAATCTTCTTCGTTATAACGAATGTCTTGATACGCTTTTTGACTATGCAACGGAATAGGATAATAAATTGCACAAGGAATTCCTTTTGCCAACAAATGCTCCATTAATCCATTTCGATCGGCGTTAATAATTCGCAAAGTATATTGGTGGAAAACATGGCAATCGCAAACATCGCAAATCATTGGAGCTACAATATTTTTATGTCCGACTAAAGCATTTGAATACTTTCTTGCAGCATTTTGTCTTGCAGCATTATAAGAATCTAATAAAGGTAATTTTGCATTTAAAACTGCAGCTTGAATACTGTCTAAACGCGAGTTTACACCAACTACATCATGATGGTAACGAACGTACATTCCGTGGTTTACAATTCCGCGAATAGAGTGAGCTAAATCATCGTCGTTGGTAAAAATTGCACCACCATCACCATAACATCCTAAGTTTTTACTCGGAAAAAAAGAAGTCGAAGCAACATGTCCAATTGTTCCTGCTTTTTTTCTTGTTCCGTTAGAGAAGTTACAATTTGCACCAATTGCTTGGGCATTATCTTCAATTACAAACAAATTATGCTCTTTGGCAATGGCCATAATTGCTTCCATATTGGCAGCACGACCAAATAAATGAACCGGTACAATTGCCTTAGTTTTAGGTGTAATTGCTTTTTTAATTGCTTCAATTGATATGTTCATGTTAACCAATTCCACATCTACTAAAACCGGAGTAAGTTGCAGCAAAGCGATAACTTCTACAGTGGCAGCAAAGGTAAAATCTGCCGTAATAACTTCGTCACCAGGTTTTAAACCTAAAGCCATCATTGCAATTTGCAAGGCATCGGTTCCGTTTGCACAAGGAATTACATGTTTTACATCCAGATAAGTTTCTAAATTTTTTTGAAAACTCTGAACTTCTGGACCATTAATATACGTGTTGGTATCTAAAACCTGTTGGATAGATCCGTTAACTGTATCTTTTATTTTTTCGTATTGCCCTTTTAGGTCAACCATTTGTAATTTATTCATGCTAAAAATTTTGATTACAAAAATAGCAAATTAATGGCTATTAAGTAGGCTTTCTTTTTTTTATTTGAAGCCAATTGATCGGGCATTTAAAGCGATGTATTTCCTGCTTTTGCTACAATTTCGCCAAAAAAAGGCTTCATTTTTGCGACAATCAGGGCTATTTATAAGTGTATTGCATCTAATTAATTTTTGTAATTTTACCCAGCAAAAAAACTCCCAATGCTATTACTGTACAACATTGTTTTACTTGTCGCCCAACAAATTCTCAAAATTGTAGCGCTTTTTAGCTCTAAAATTGCATTATTTGTAAATGGCCGAAAAACTGTTTTTGTAACTTTGCAGAATAAATTATCTAAAAATGATAAAACAATTTGGTTTCATGCGGCATCTTTGGGTGAATACGAACAAGGATTGCCAGTTATGGAAGCCGTGAAGCAAAAATTTCCAAATCATAAATTGGTACTTACATTTTTTTCGCCTTCTGGTTATGAAGTGCGAAAGAATAATACGATAGCAGATGTTACTATATATTTACCATTAGACACTAAAGCAAATGCGAAACGTTTTTTGGAATTGGTGCATCCAGAAATGGTGTTTTTTATCAAATACGAATTTTGGCCTAATTATTTAAATCAAATTAAAAAGCAAAATCCAAAAACTAAACTGTATTCAATTTCCGGAATTTTCAGAGCTAATCAAGTATTTTTTAAAAGTTACGGCCGTTTTTTCCGAAACGCTTTGCGAAATTTTGATTATTTTTTTGTGCAAAATTCAGAATCTAAAAAGTTATTAGAATCTATAGATTTTACGAATGTTCAAATTTCTGGCGATACACGTTTTGATAGAGTAGTTGCAATCTTAGAACGCGATAACTCTTTAGATTTTATTCAAAACTTTAAAGGGAATTCTAAATTAATTGTAGTCGGAAGTTCTTGGCCAAAAGACGAAGAATTTTTGTCAGATTACATTAATTCTACTTCCGAAGATGTAAAATTTATTATTGCTCCACACAATATAAAACCAGAACAAATTGCCAGCTTACGGTCGCAAATTAATAAAAAGTTCATTCTTTTTTCTCAAAAAGAAAACGCAATTTTATCAGATTCTCAAGTTTTCATTATTGATACCATCGGAATTTTAACCAAAATTTATTCGTATGCCGACATTGCATACGTTGGCGGCGGATTTGGAAATCCTGGTGTTCACAATATATTAGAACCTGCAACTTTTGGAGTTCCTATTATTATCGGGCCAAATTTTGCTCATTTTGCAGAAGCAACCGATTTGGAACATTTAAATGGAGTAATTTCTGTATCTAACAAAGCAGATTTAAAACGAGTGTTTGACTTATTACTAAACTCAGAATCTATTCGAAAAGAAAAAGGAGCAATTTGTAGCCAATTTGTGCAAGATTATAAAGGTGCGACAAATAAGATTTTGCGCTTTATTACATCTTAAAATTACATTTTTAATTAATTCTGAATAAGTTTTTTGCAAATAAATCAAAATTGTATCTTGCAGGCTAATTTGGTTTTAAAATTAAAAATTTAATACAATCTAATGAAATACATTAAAATTTTACTGTTACTGTTTGTTTTTCAAACACAAGCACAGCAAGGAGGAATGTGGATTCCATCTTTATTAAAAGGAATGAACGAAGCGGAAATGAAATCGCTCGGGATGAAAATTTCTGCAAAAGATATTTATGATGCAAATAATTCGAGCCTAAAAGATGCGGTTCCGCAATTTAATGGCGGTTGTACTGCTGAGGTAATTTCCGACAAAGGTTTGATTTTAACAAACCACCACTGCGGATTTGATGCTATTCAAAACCATTCCTCTGTTGAACACGATTATTTAAAAGATGGTTTCTGGGCTTATAAAATGGAAGAAGAAATTCCGAATAAAAACTTAGAAGTAACCTTCATTGTAAGAATTGAAGATGTAACTGCAGCTGTTTTAAAAGACACAGAAAATTTAAAATCAGAAGCAGAAAAAAATAAAAAAATCCAACAAAATAGCGCCGAAGTTTCTAAAACTATGACCAAAGAAGCTTGGCAAGATAATAGAATTCGTAGTTTTTTTGACGGAAACCAATATTTATTGTTTGTGATTGAAAGTTATAAAGACGTTAGATTGGTTGGCGCGCCGCCAAGCTCGATAGGTAAATTTGGGTCGGATACAGACAATTGGGTTTGGCCAAGACATACTGGTGATTTTTCGTTATTTAGAATTTATGCCGATAAAAATAACCGTCCGGCAGAATATGCAGCAGATAATATTCCGTTTACTCCAAAAAAATTCTTGCCAATTTCTATTGACGGAATTAAAGAAAACGATTTTACCATGGTTTTAGGTTACCCAGGAAGAACGCAAGAGTATCTACCAGCAGTTGCCGTTGCACAAATTGTTGATTATTTAAATCCAGCAAAAATTGCGATTCGCGAAGCAGCATTAAAAGTGCAAGATGGTTTTATGAGAAAAGACCAAGCCATAAAAATACAATATGCATCAAAATACGCTGGTATTGCTAATTATTGGAAAAAATGGATTGGTGAAACCAAAGGTTTGAAAAAATCGAATGCAGTTGCAGCAAAAAAGGCATTTGAAGCCGACTTTATGAATCGTGTTAAAGTTGCAAATAAAGCTGCGGAATATGGTTCGTTATTGTCTGATTTTGAAACTAATTACAATGAAATTACTCCATACGCACTTGCGAGAGATTATTTTTCTGAAATTGCATTACGAAATGTAGAATTACTTGCAACCGGATACAAATTGTATCAATTAGAGCAAATATTAAACACAAGAGGAGAACAAGCATTCACAGATAGAAAAACCAATTTATATAATGGTTTGGATGATTTTTATAAAGACTTTAATGCTTCAGTAGATGAGAAAGTTTTTGAACAATTAATTGATATTTATTCCAAAAATTATCCCAAAGAATTTCTTCCAGAAAGTTTAACTGCAGTGAATGCGAAAGATTTGGCAACTAAAGTATATGCAACTTCGGGTTTAACTAGTTACGAAAAAGTAAAGCAATTATTAACCGGAACTACGAAAGAGGTTATTGAAAAATTAAATAACGATAGCGGATATAAAGTAATTAAGGCAATGGCCGATTCCTATATTCAAAAAGTAGCACCAACCTATGATGATTTAAATTCAAAAATTACTGCTACCCAAAGAACGTATATGAAAGCAATTTTGGAATTGAGTCCAAAATCAGCTCGTATTTTTCCAGATGCCAATAGTACATTGCGAATTACTTATGGTAAGGTAAACGGATATTCACCTAACGATGCTGTTTATTACGAACCGGTAACTTATTTAGAAGGCGTAATGGAAAAATATATTCCGGGTGATTATGAATTTGATGTTCCACAAAAATTAGTTGATTTGTATAATCAAAAAGATTTCGGTCCATACGCAGGAAAAAACGGAAAAATGCCAGTTTGTTTTATTGCAACCAATCATACTACTGGAGGAAATTCTGGAAGTCCAGCAATTGATGCAAAAGGAAATCTTATCGGTTTAAATTTTGATAGAGTATGGGAAGGAACGATGAGTGATATTTATTACAGTCCAGATATTTGTAGAAATATTATGGTAGATATTCGATACGTATTATTTATTATAGATAAATATGCTGGTGCCAAAAATATTATTAACGAACTGAAAATCAACAATTCTAAAGCTAAAAAATAAATTTAAAGTTTTGTAAATTTTGGCACAGTATTTGTAAAGTAGTACAAAGGAAAATAAGAAAAAAGATTTTTAAAAAAAGTGAAAATAAAATTTTGCGAATTAAAAAAATTTATATCTTTGCTCCGAATTAATAATTAACCTTTTATAATAATTAAGATGAAAAAAGTATTTTTAAGTTTAGCATTCGTAGCTGCATTAACTGTAGTATCTTGCAAACAAGCTGACGCTAACGCTGACGCTTCAACTGAAGCTGTTGACTCAACTGTGGTTGAGGCGCCAGTTATGGAATCTGATTCTGCTACAACTGCATTAGATTCAGCTACTACTGAAGCTCCTGCAACTGAAGAAGCTCCAAAAGCTGAGTAATTAGATATAATCTAGTTTAAGAAATGAAGTCTCGCATTGCGAGACTTTTTTTGTGTTTAATTTTCATTCCAAATCCGGAAATATAAACTCTGATCCAGAAAAATCTAAAATTTCTGCTTTATCGATATAGCGCTTAATTTCATTGATACCTTTTTCCATTAATAATACGGTGGTGTATTTTCTGCTTAGTGCGACTTCTTTTTCGTCCAAAATAAGTTTAAAGTATAGTTTACCATTCTTCGACTTAATTTTCATAAAGAAAATAGATTCTATTTGGTTCTGAATCCATTTTGCATTTTCCTCGCATTCAAATCGCAATTCAAAATCGGCACCAATAAAAATAGTTTTCCCTCTACGAGAATTAAATTCGAATTTGTACAAACCGCTTTGGCGTTTAGTAATTACAAAAGTGCCCATTTTAGGAATTAAATTTTGAAAGTTATACCAATAAAAAAAGCTCCAAACTATTGTTTGAAGCTTTCTTGTACTCAGAGCGGGACTTGAACCCGCACGAACATTGCTGTTCACTGGATTTTAAGTCCAGCGTGTCTACCAATTTCACCATCCGAGCGTTTTTACTTTTAAATTTCAAATTAATCTAATAAAAAATTAATTAAACACAATCTTTATTTGTAAAATATTTTTAAGACAGAGCGAAAAACGGGATTCGAACCCGCGACCTCGACCTTGGCAAGGTCGCGCTCTACCAACTGAGCTATTTTCGCGTTTTCAAAATTTTATAAGAACGGCAATAGTTGTTTACTAATGCGGATGCAAATGTACTATTAAAATTGAATTGTGCAAATAATTTTTTAAAAAAAATCTAAAAAAAATAGTAACAAGTTGATTGTTAATGCTGTATTTTTTTATTTTTTTAGCAAATTAAATATTAAAGCTTCCTCTAGGCTTTAATAACTATTTATGCTATTTATTTCTTAGTTAACATCCTTTTAATCTCGTTCAATTTCATTAGAGCTTCTACAGGAGTAAGGGTGTTTATGTCCAAACTCAAAATTTGATCTTTGATTTCTTCCAAAAGCGGATCGTCTAAATTAAAAATACTCAACTGTAAATCGTCTTTCATGCTTGCAATTTTTTGACTTTCATCGCTACTATGATTTTTCTCTAATTTTTTTAGTAATTTTTGAGCAGTTTGAATAACAGTTTGAGGCATTCCTGCCATTTTTGCAACATGTATTCCAAAACTATGCGCACTTCCTCCTGCGACCAATTTCCTAACAAATAAAACTGTATCCTTTAATTCTTTTACTGCAACATTATAGTTTTTAATTCTTGAATGGCTTTCTGTCATTTCATTTAATTCGTGATAGTGTGTTGCAAAAAGTGTCTTTGGTTTTGCCGGATTTTCATGCAAGAAATTCGCAATTGCCCAAGCAATAGAAATTCCGTCGTAAGTACTTGTTCCGCGACCAATTTCGTCTAATAAAATTAAACTTTTATTAGAAATATTGTTTAGAATAGATGCGGTTTCATTCATTTCTACCATAAACGTGGATTCTCCCATAGATATATTATCGTTTGCGCCAACACGAGTAAAGATCTTATCTACTATTCCTATTCTCGCTTCTTCTGCCGGAACAAAACTTCCTATTTGTGCTAACAGAACTATTAAGGCGGTTTGTCTTAAAATAGCAGATTTACCTGACATATTTGGTCCGGTAATCATAATTATTTGTTGACTTTCTCTATCTAAATATACATCATTTTCAATATAAGAAGTTCCAACAGGAAGCTGTTTTTCGATCACAGGATGTCTTCCGCCTTTGATATCTATATCGCAACTACAATCTAAATTCGGTCGGTTATATTTGTTGCTTATTGCTAATTGTGCAAAAGAAGTTAGGCAATCTAATTGTGCAATTAAAGAAGCATTTAATTGCACTGGTTTGATGTAGGTTGCAATCCAATATATTAATTGATCAAAAATTTCATTTTCAATTTTACCAATTTTTTCTTCAGCACCTAAAATTTTAGTTTCGTATTCTTTTAATTCTTCGGTAATATATCGTTCTGCATTTACTAAGGTTTGCTTTCTTATCCATTCGGATGGAACTTTATCTTTGTGTGTATTTCGAACTTCAATATAATATCCGAAAACATTATTAAAAGATATTTTTAAAGAAGTAATTCCTGTTTTCTCTGATTCTCTCTTTTCAATTGCTTCTAAAAATTCTTTTCCAGAATTTGAAATTGCTCGTAACTCATCAAGATCGGCATTTATACCTTTGGCGATGCAATTGCCTTTTGCAACTGCAGTAGGCGCATCGGCATTTAATGTTTTTTCTATTTTTTCTCGCAATAAATCACAAGAATGTAAACTATCACCAATTATCCGAACTGCTTCTTGCTTACTTGCAAGTGCTATT
Organism: Flavobacterium sp.; assembly: GCA_047636155.1. GTDB lineage: Bacteria > Bacteroidota > Bacteroidia > Flavobacteriales > Flavobacteriaceae > Flavobacterium. Next base: position 8,907 of record JBLIJW010000016.1, read on the forward strand.
TTTTTTATCGGAAGAATTGCATCTAGAGAGTTTTTTAAATAAATTATTTCTCTTGGTGAAACTTTTGCTGTCGCAATTTTAGAAATTAATCGTTCTAAATCAGAAATTTGTTTGATTTGGTTTTGAAACTGAGTTAAAACATCTTTATTTAATATTAAATAAGAAACAACATCGTGCCTTTTTGTTATTTTATCTAAATCTAAAAGCGGTAATGCCAGCCAACGTTTTAATAATCGTCCGCCCATTGGCGAGATGGTTTTATCAATAATGTCTAGTAAAGTTACTGCATTGGGATTGTAACTATGGTATAATTCTAGATTTCTGATAGTAAATTTATCCATCCAAACGTATTCATTTTCTGCAATTCGTTGGATGTTAGAAATGTGTTGTAATTTGTTGTGTTGCGTTTCTGATAAATAATATAAAATGGCACCACTAGAAATAATTCCGTCGTTTAAATCTTCAATTCCAAAACCTTTTAGAGAAATAGTTTTAAAATGACTGCACAAGGTTTCGTTTGCATAGGTAGAGTGAAACACCCAATCTTCTAGATAAAATAAATTAAAATCGGAACCAAAAGCCGCAGAAAATTGATTTTTTTGATTCTTTGGCACCAATATTTCACTCGGCATAAAGTTTTGAAGCACTTTATCTAGATATTCTGTATTTCCTTGGGTTGTTAGAAATTCTCCTGTAGAAATATCTAAAAATGCAATACCTATACTAACCTTACCAAAATATATGGCAGCCAAAAAATTATTAGAATTACTTTGTAAAACTTCATCGTTCATAGAAACTCCAGGTGTAATTAATTCAGTCACGCCTCGTTTAACAATGGTTTTCGTCATTTTTGGATCTTCTAATTGATCGCAAATTGCAACTCGAAGTCCTGCCTTTACTAATTTTGGTAAATAAGTGTTTAGCGAATGATGCGGAAATCCTGCTAATGCGGTTTCACTTTCTGATCCTGCGCCGCGTTTGGTTAAAGTAATACCTAATATTTTAGAAGCACGCACTGCATCTTCACCAAATGTTTCGTAAAAATCGCCAACTCGAAATAGCAAACAAGCATCTGGATATTTAACTTTAATATCGTTATACTGCTTCATTAATGGAGTAACCTTGGTTTCTTTTTGTTTTGCTGTCAAAAGATTTTTATGCTTTAAAAATTAAGTTACGAAGTTAGAAATTTATAAACACATTTAGAAAGGTATCAAATTTTAATTCAAATTTAAGTAGCATTATTTGCCTTGGTAAATGAATATTATTTAAATTTGTAATACTAAATCAAAAATTAAGTCAAAATGAAAAAATTATTAGTATTCGCATTTGTAGGATTGTTGAGTATAACTACTGTAAATGCTCAATCTAAAGCGAAATCAAAATCAAGCAAAAAAATTGCTATGATGAAATCAGAAGTAGAAGGTGCAGGAATGGTTTTTGAAAGTGAAACTATTGATTACGGAAATGTAGCTGCAAATTCTGATGGTAAAAGAGAATTTACTTTTGTTAACAATGGTAATAAATCTTTAATTATTACTAGTGCAACTGGTTCTTGTGGTTGTACGGTTCCAACTTTTCCAAAAGAGCCAATTGCTCCTGGTGCAAAGGCGGTTATTGGCGTAAAATATGATACTACAAGAGCTGGACAAGCATTTAACAAAACAGTTACTATAAAATCTAATGCTGTACAAGGGGATACCAAAGTATTAACTATCAAAGGTATGGTTTTGCCTGCAGAAGCTCAAAAGGTAGAAAGTAGCAAAAGCTAATTTAATAAGTAAATATATTAAAAAGGTTTTCATTGAAAAATGAAAACCTTTTTTTGTTTTATATGTACCTGTTTTTTTAGTTTTTATTTAAATGGAATTACTTCGGATTAAAACAAGTAATTATTCTTATTGACTTTGGTGTTAATTTAATTAATGGTTATAGTTGAATAGTTAATATAATACAAAAGGCTGTATCCAACTTTATAGATACAGCCTTTTGTATTATAGGAAATAAATTAATTTTTAGTTTCTAAATACATAAACCCAACCTGTTTTGGTTGAATTATCTTGTAATCTAGCTACATAAAAATAGGTTCCGTCTGGTAAGTTATTTCCTTTATTGTCCGTTCCTTTCCATTGACTAGTATAGTTTCCGAATGAATTTACTTTAATTCCATATCGATTAAATATCTCCAAGGAAAGAATATTGCAAGTATTTAAATTAAAAGAATCATTTAGTCCATCTTCGTTTGGTGAAATTCCTTTAGGAAAAAGACAATCTGATACTAGTGTAAGAGTTTGTGTAAAGGTACATCCTCGAGAATCTTTAACAGTAACTATATAATTTCCAGAACTTAAATTTGGATAATTTGTATTAGATGTAAATGGACTTCCTTCGAAACTGTAAGTAAAAGGAGCTAAACCACCATCTACAGAAGTGATTTCTATAATTCCTGTTGGATTACCATTAATGATTGTGGTTTGTGTAAAGTTGATATTTGATGGGGAATTATATACAACCACCACAACAGAAACAGTATTGGCACATTCTGTTACGCTAGGTGTAAATACATAAGTAGCAGAAGCTTGTTTAGAAACTATTGCTGGATTCCAAGTTTTAGTAATGAAATTTGACGAAGTTATTTATAAAATTGGACTTGTACTATCTTAGCAAATAGGGTCAATATTTGGGAATGTCGAAGTGATTTTCGGTGTTATTGTCTTATTGTAAGTAAAGCCAATTGCACATTGAGATGGGTTGTTAGGTGTAAACACATAACTTCCGTTAGCATTAGTACTAACAATCGTAGGATTCCAAGTTCCTGTTATTCCATTATTAGATTTAGATTGCAAAGTTGGAGTTGTCGCATATTGAAAAAGTTGATTTGGCAACCTAAATGATGGGGTTAGAATTTGATTTACGGTTAGATTATAGGTAAAACTTACTTCACAATTTAAATTAGATGTTGGTGTAAATACAAAACTTCTGCTAAATGATTTACTTGCTATTGCAGGATATATGTCAGAGCCAGTTAACTGAAAATAAACTTCTAAAACGTAGTTATTTGGAGTCAACCCGTTTATAAAATTTACAGATATAGTGTAGTCTTTCCATTTTTGATCTGTGGCGGAACATCGTCCAAGTCCGTAATTAAAAGTGCTAGTTGGTGTATTACAACCAACAATGGTTGCCAATTAAAAGCTATTAAATTTCCTGTAGGCATTCTGCTTGAAGAATAAATGTGCCAAAACTTGGTTGCGCTACGAACGTTTGATGTTGCTGTTTTGAACATTTTTATTCCGGATGCTGTAATTCGATCACAAGTAGAATTCTGATCGAAAACGCCTAAATTAATTCCGTTAAAATTTTGGGCTGGTGGTTGTGAATTTATCTCGTTAAGGCTACTTCCAGTTGTATATTATATGGTTGATCCGATTCTAATTCCGCTTGCAAAACTTTTAAAATTTTGGGCGTGTAGTATGGAAGTTAAAATTAGAAATCTTAACAAGTAAATTTTTTTCATAATTTTTTATTAGAAATAACACTTTTCTTGCAATAGATTTGAAGTAAAAGTAGATTTTGGGCAATCCGGTTTACTAAGTTGTAGTTTTAATTTGCCTCTGGAATTTAATTTGATTAGAATATTAACATTATTTTTAATAATTTTTTTTTGTAAAATTATAAGGATAAACTATTTGCAACTATAAAACCGCTAGTCCATGCATTCTGAAAATTAAATCCGCCAGTAATGGCATCAACATTTACAATTTCTCCTGCAAAATATAAATTTTCGTGCAGTTTGCTTTGCATGTTTTTAAAATTTATTTCTTTTAAATCAATTCCGCCAGCAGTTACAAATTCTTCTTTAAAAGTACTTTTCCCGTTAATTTGAAATTCGCAATTAACTAGTTGATTTGCTAAATTTGTAAGTTGTTCCTTGTTTAAATCTGCCCAGATTTTATCGGTAGTAATTTTAGAAGCATGAACCAAACTTTCCCATAAACGATTTGGCATATCAAAAGGTGCTTTTTTAGAAACCGCTTTTTTGGCATGTTCTAATTTTAATTTTTTTAGATTTTCAAGACAGGATTCAAAATCTACATCATTTAGCCAATTTACTTGCAATACAAATTGGTAATTTTTCTTAAATAAATCAATCGCACCCCAAGCGGAAAGGCGCAAAATTCCTGGTCCAGAAAATCCCCAATGTGTTATTAATAACGGTCCAGAAGATTCTAGTTTTGTTTTTTTTACTTTAACAGTTGCCAAACAGCTCAAACCCATTAGATCTTTAATGCGTTCGTCCTTGCAATTAAAAGTAAATAGGGAAGGAACAGGCGAAATTACAGAATGACCAATTTGTTTAAGTAATTCCCAAATTTTCGGATTACTGCCTGTTGCTAGAATCAAATTGTTACAAGCAAAAGTTTCGGTGTTGGTTTCGACTTTCCAAAAATCAGTAGATTTAAAAATCGATTGCACGCTTTGAGAAGTGAGAACGTCAATTCCTAATTTATTGGTTGCTGTCGTAAAACAATCGATAATAGTTTGCGACGAATTACTAACGGGAAACATTCTACCATCGTCTTCAATTTTTAATTCAATACCATGTTTTTCAAACCATTCAATCGTATCGCCCGAGCAAAATTGATAAAATGGTCCGCGTAATTCTTTTTCGCCGCGCGGATAATTTTTGACTAAATCGTTGGGTACAAAACAAGCATGGGTAACATTACATCTTCCGCCACCAGAAATTCGAACTTTTTCTAAAACCGATTTCCCGCGTTCTAAAATGGCAACTTTTAACCTAGGATTTTTCTCTACAATATTAATAGCAGTAAAAAATCCGGCTGCACCGCCGCCGACAATTAGGATATTGTATTTTGAATTCATTTTTGAATCGGATTAAATTCTATCCGGAAAATCTGATATAATTCCGTCAACCAATAGGTTTTTTACAAAGGTAATGTCTTCTGGTAGATTTACAGTAAACGGAAAAATTTTAAATTCATTTTTTTTTATCGAATTAACAACATCAGAGTTTAATAATTTAAAATAGGGATTTATAGAATAAGCCTTAATTTCAATTGCAAATTGTAACGCATCGGCAAAGGAATCTTCGGTTAAAACGCCAATTAAAATTTCTGGATTTAAAGATTTTACTTTTCGTAAAACATCAAAATCAAAACTAGAAATCTGGAATAGGTTATTATTCCAATTTTTATTTTTCATAAAATCGGAAACGATCCTTACCACTGCATTTGTCGCTTTTGTGTTTTTAATTTCGATATTTACAACACATTTTTTATCCACGAAAGTGAGAATTTCTTCTAAACTAGAAATTCCTAATTTGGATAATGCATTAAAAGTAAAATCAAAAACTTTACCTTTTACAGAAGTTGTTCTATCGGTAGTATCATCATGAATTACAACCGGAATTGCATCTTTACTTAATTGAATATCCAACTCAATTGCATCGCAATCTAATTTTATTGCATATTCAAAAGATGCCAAAGTATTTTCTGCAACATAACCTTTTGCGCCGCGATGTCCAATTTTTAGCATTTTGTAGGTAAGAAATTATTCGGTTTTTTCTAATAAAATAATGGCAAAAGGAGAATCAATTGCAACTTTTCCGTTTTTAACTTCGGTTTTAGTTTGAGAATACACATCGGTAACTTTTGTGCCGTTTGCGAAAATTGTTCCAACAGAAATAATTTTCTTCCCAACGGGTAAATCCAAACCTATAACAACGCCGTCTTTATAATCTTTGTTAGAATATGTTCTGCTAAAAACATAATTTTGATCTACAATTTTAGTGTGAATTCCTGCTCCAATTGCAGGATGATTTTTTCTAAAAGTTCCTAATTTTTGCCAATGAAGTAAAATGTCTTGGGTTTCTTTTTTTAATTGTACATCATTCCAATTCATAACTGATCGTAGATTCGCATCGCCAACAGCACCTTCTAATTCTAATTCTCTCGCCGTTTCATCGCCATAGTAAACCTGAGAAATTCCTGGCGCTAATAATAATTTAGTTCCTGCTTCGTATGCTTTTTCTCTTTTTTTATCAAAAGGATAACCGTCGTCGTGAGAAGTTACATAATTCATTACACTATACTTTTTTAAATCAGTATTTAGGATGTTGGAATATTTAGAGAATAGAGTTTCATAATCTGATTTGGCTTCATTTCTAAAATCAAAATTTATTAAACTCGAAAATCCGTTTTCGAAATAATTCACTTTTTTATCCCCAAAATCGTACAATTGTTTTCCGTTAATTACATAACCATAAACTTCGCCAACTAAAAAAAATGGATTGTCGTCTAGAACTTTCGTTGGATTTTTGATTTTGAAATCGGCGAAAGCTTCTCCGCAAACGTTTCTAAAATCAAACCAAACGTCTTCACGAGTATGTTTTACAGTATCCACACGATAACCATCAATTCCGAAATCGGTAATATAATCTGCCAACCATTTCATAATATAATATTTTGGCGCACGCGGATATCCTGTTTTTGCAAAAAAGGTATTTAATTCTTCTATTTCTTGTTCGTATCGGCCTTCATTTTTCCATTTTTGAACTAAGAATTCTGGTAGTTTAACGTTTTCATTACTCTCTGTTTTTACATCTGGTAAGTTTTCGACCAAGGTGCAATCAATATAAGTTTCATACGAATTGTAAGTACATTTAGGTTTGGTTCTTACCCAAGAATCAGGATAAACTGAATCTTCTTCTGTAACTGGACCAGTATGATTAATTACGGCATCTAATAAAATTCGAATTCCTTTTGCATGCGCTTTAGTAATCAATTCTTCTAAATCTTTTCTTGTTCCGAAATTAGGATCTAAAGCAGTCCAATCTCTGGTCCAATATCCGTGGTATGCATAAGAAAAACCTGTACCTTCATCAACACCATCGTGTATTTGCTCTACAACCGGAGTTATCCAAATTGCGTTAATTCCTAAATTTGTGAAATAGTTGGTATCTAATTTATTGATTACACCGCGAATATCACCGCCTTTAAATTCGCGTAATTTACCTGTAGTTTTGTCTCTGTTGTAATTGTTGTCGTTAGAATAATCGCCATTCTCAAAACGATCGGTAAGCAGAAAATACACGTTTGCACCACTCCAAAAAAATGGATTTTTAGCGTTTTTTTGCGCCTTTGTAGACAAAGGAATTAAAGTAATCGTAATTAGTAAAATGGTAGAAATATAATTTGAAATGATTTTCATAGGATCAATAATTTATAAATTTTGAATAGTAATTTTGGTATTTTTATTTTGATGCGAATAATTAAACTCTAAAACATTTGTTTTTTTATTGTAATCAAAAGACACTTTTATACCATTAATTGAAATATTTTTTGGCTTAATCGGATAATTTTTTAAAATTATTTTGCCTGTTTTTCCTGCAGAAATTAATGACACATTATCAGAAATACTAGTTAACTTAATTTGAAAAACATCCTTTGTGAAATCGGAAGCACAAACTAACAATTCATTTTCGGTAGAATCGAAATTTGCATTTGGAGTATTTCCGTCATCAAAATAAAGTTCTTCTTTGCTGGTTTTTCTTCCGTCGTAATAAAAGTATAAATCCAAATCTTTAGAATTATAATCTTGTGTAGTCTGAACCAATTTTGTCATCGGAATAAAGGTATTTCCTCTAACAAATGTAGGAATATAGTTTTCTTGCACATTTATGATTGCTGTAACTCCTGCATCGTATTTTTGGTTAGTGTAAAAATCGAACCAGTTGGAAGAAGTAGGAAAATAGACATCTTTGGTTATCTGATTTTTAACTTTAACCGGAGCGATTAAAAAATTATTTCCCCACAAATACTCGTCGCTATTAGATAATAAACTTTCATTATTTGGTTCTTCAAAAAACAAAGGTCGCATTAAAGGAGTGCCAAAAGTAGCATTTTGATAGGCTAAATTGTAATTATAAGGAAGCATTTGATAACGCAACTCTATTGCTTTTTTTGCCAAAACTCTTGCGGCGATACTTCTGTAAACTGGTTCAGAAGCAACTTCTTCTTGTGCATGCGGACGAAATATTGGATTGAAAACACCAAATTGTAACCATCGTGTATACAATTGATCGTCTAAATTTGCACCAGCAAATCCGCCAAGATCAGAATGCATGTAGGCTAAACCTTGCATTCCCATTTGCAAAGCAATTTCGGTTTGCCCGGATAATCCGCCCCAAGTTCTGTTCACATCGCCACTCCAAGGAATCATTCCGAAACGTTGACTTCCCGAATATCCTGATCGCATTAAAATGAAAGGTCTAATTTCCGGAAAATCTTGGTTATACCCTTCGGCAATTAATTTTGCCCAATTGTGTCCGTAAATATTATGTACTTCATCTGCTTTTCCGGCTACGGTGTTTGCGGATGAAGGAAAAACTTCTGGTTCACCCAAATCACCCCAAACGCCGCCAATACCTTTGTTAACTAAGTCATTGTAAATATTCCAAAACCAAGATTTTGTTTCTGGTTTAAAAATATCTAGTAAGCTTGTGTTTCCAAAATAAAAATCCCAAGTTGCTGTACTGCCATCAGCATTGGTTACTAATAACTCTTTCGTTTTAGTTTCATTCCATTTTTTTGAAGAACTAAGAATAAAAGGTTCGGTTACTGGTATGGTTTTTATTCCCATTTTATTAAAATCGGAAACCATTTTTTCGAAATCTGGAAAGCTATCTCGAAATACTTCCAAATTTCCCATAGTTCCTTTTATGTCTTTTCCAAACCAATATAAATCCAAAATAACAGCATCTACCGGAATGTTGTTTTCTTTGAATTTCTGAATTGTTTTTATGGTTTCTGCTTGAGAATGGTATCCAAATCTAGATGCAAAATTACCAAAAGCCCAACGCGGCGGTAAAGGTTGTTTGCCCGTTAAAGTGGTATAATTTTCGATTAAATTGGTCCAAGTTTTACCAATTATAACTTGATAGGTTTTTCTGCCAGAAAGTGCTTCAAATTCTAAAGTGTTGTTTTTAAATAAATCTAAATTTAAATATCCTGAAGTGGGATTGTCAAAATGAACAGCATATATTTCGGAAGAAAGGACTAACGGAATACAAAAATTCATTAAATCTGCTTCCGTTTCATAACCATATTTTGCTTTGTTGTATAATCTTAGTCGGTTTCCGCGACGGTTCATTCCTAAAACTCGCGCTCCACCGCCGTATAACTTCTCGGTTGCAGAAATGTTGAAACTAGTAACTTGACTGGAGTCTTTTTGTACAAAGCCTTCCTTTTCTGATAAGAAAGATTTTGCTTTTTTATTGTAAATAATTTGAAACGGATTTGTTTTTATAGTCACAGATAAATCGCTATCTGGAATTTCAAAAACAGCTTCGGTTGCAAATGTTTTTAAAGTCGCATTTGGCATTGCCTTAGATAATATTAAGGCGTGTGATCCGTTTACTTTTTCTTCGTTTTTTGGATGGAAGGTAGTTTCTACAATATCAGAATCTAAAAATTGCAAAGAATAACTTCCGTCAGAAACCAAAATATTTAAAACATCATTTACTATTATCGCTTTCTCAAATTTTCGATTTTTGTTTTGACTAAATAGGGCAGAAGTAGCAAAGAGAAATAGAATTATATATTTCATAATTAAAGTAAGCTAGGAATTGTTTAGTTGTTTGGTAACATAAATTCTAACGGAAAATGTACGCGATTATTCCATGATTTTTCAGAATGATCGTCGCCTTCAAAAAATTTGGTCATCCAATTTGTAGATGTAAATCCTTTTTCCGTCATGATTTTATCTACTGCAGTTTGATGTTCGGCATAGGTTTCATCCAATGTTTTGTTACCAAAATCAAAATATATTTTATGATTTTTTGGATTGGGTAAGTTGTTTTTTAAATAGTTTTGAAATGCTAATGGAACCGGATTGTTTTTGAGTACAGAAAAACCTGGCCAATGGGTTGACATGCAAATTGCACCGCCAAAAACTTCTGGATACTCGCAAATTGCGTATAAAGAAATTAATCCGCCCATACTACTTCCGCCGATAAATGTGTTGGATACATCCTTGTTTGTAGAATAGGTAAAATCGATATATGGTTTTAATTCTTTTACTAAAAACTTTAAATAATTGTCAGAATTAGGTTGAAATTTTTCGGTGTCTGTTTTATAGTTTTTATTTTTCTCTTCTATATTTTTCTTATCTAAATCGGATAGTAATTCAAATGCTTTCTGAGGAAAATAGGTTGCATGTCTAATTTTACCACCATTCCATATTCCTACTACAATGCATTCTTTTATTTTTTTATCTGATGCTAATTGAGTAATTGTGTTGTCTATTTCCCAAGCCTGTTTGTTCCAAGTTGTTGTTGGGTCGAATAACATTTGACCGTCTTGCATATACAAAACAGCGTATTTTTTTTCTTTAGAATAATTTTCAGGAAGCCAAATATCAATACGTCGGTTGTCTATAAAATTAGAATGAAAATCTTCAATTCTCTCGATAGTTCCGCTAGAAACCTTTGGAATATCTTGTGCATTTGCCATAGCAACGAAAGTTACAAAAATTAAAAGAAATATTTTTTTCATGTTTTAATTTAGTTCGAATACAAAAACTGATTTACCCTCAATTTCTAAATCTTCGTTTATATTCCATTTTTTATTGGTAACAACATCTATGCCTGATTGGTATCCGTTTAAACTTTCTGATAATCTATTGGTATTGATTTTTTGCTTTTCTGGATTATTATTAATTACCACCATTACAGATTCATTTTCGTTATAACGAAAATAAACATAGACATTGTTTTCTGGAATGTAGTGTTTTAATTTGCCAGAATGAATTACTGCTTTGTCTTTTCTCCAATTAAAAATTTTAGAAGTAAACTCAAAGTATTTCTGTTGTTCTTCTGTTCGACCGGTTTTTGAAAAGGCATTTTTAGAATCTGTTTTCCATCCTCCGGGAAAATCTTGACGTATTGCTGCATCGCCTAATTTATCCTTATTTCCAGCCATTCCGATTTCTGAACCATAGTAAATTTGTGGAATTCCGCGAGTGGTTGCAAGCAAAGTCATTGCCATTTTGTATTTGGACAAGTCGTTTTTGTAAATTTCGTTGAAACGATTGGTATCGTGATTTTCTGCAAAAACCAATAAATTATTGGTATTAGGATACAAAAAATCATTGGTAAAATTTTCGTAGACTTTAATTATTCCTTTATGCCAAGAAGAATCATTTTCATTAAAAACAGAAGAAATTGCATCGTGTAAGGTAAAATCCATTACACTTGGTAAATAAGAATTGTAATTTTGAATTGCTCCAATTTTACTGTCCTTTTGCCAATAGGCCATTTGGGCTTGATCGTGCATCCATATTTCGCCAACAATATTAAAGTTTGGATATTCGTCGGTAATTGCTTTTGTCCATTTTGAAATTCCTTCCTTGTCGTTGTAAGAATAAGTATCTACGCGAAGTCCATCTAAATCTGCATATTCAATCCACCAAATGGCATTTTGCGTAAGATAATTTAACACCAATGGGTTGGATTGGTTTAAGTCTGGCATTGATTTCACGAACCATCCATCCATACAATATTTGGTATCAATTTGCGATGCGTTTATGTCGAATTGTGTCGTCATTCTGTAGTTAGATTGCGCGAAACCAGGAAATTGATGAATCCAATTATAAGTTGGTAAATCTTTAAGCATCCAATGGTTCCAACCCCAATGATTGGTCACATAATCCATAATATTTTTCATGCCACGTTGGTGTAATTCGGCGCTCATTTGGAGGTATTCTTCATTAGTTCCATATCGAGGGTCTATTTTATAAACATCCGATTGTCCGTAACCGTGATAAGAATATGCGGCATCATTATCTTCGCATAAAGGTGTTGGCCAAACTGCTGTCACGCCAAGTTGCTGCAAGTAATCTATGTTTTGGATAATTCCAGCAATATCGCCACCGTGTCGACCGCCAGGAAGATTTCTTTCTGCTTTTTCTGTAGTTGATGCACTAGAATCGTTATCTGGGTTTCCGTTTGCGAATCGATCGGGCATTAGTAAATAAACGAGATCTGATGAATTGAAACCTTGACGGAATTTAGAATTTTCTCTACGTTTTTTGATTTCGTAGTTTTTTGTAAACGTTCTGTTTTTATCGTTTTTAAAAGTAAAAGTTAGATTTTGTGGCGTTACATCTTTAGTATTGATAGTTACAAAAAGGTAGTTCGGATTTTCTGTTTTTTGAATGGATTGTATAATTATATTGTTGGATACAGAAACCGTATTGAAAGCTATATTTTTGCCGTAAAACATTATTTGAACGCTAGATAAATTCATATTGCTATACCAGAATGGTGGTTCAACCCGTTCGATTTGAGAAAAGCAAGTAGCATGAATTAAGAATATAAATAGTATTTTTTTCATAATATTTTTTTTTAATAAAAAAAGCATATAAGGTTTTGGAATGTAAGTTCGCTATTTCTTATATGCTTTGTATGGGTATTATTTAATTTAAACAGTTATCAAACTATCGGGTTTTACAACTACTTCTTTATCGTTTACAAAAACGATTATTTCTTCATTTCCTTCTAAACTAAATTGAGTTCTGGTTTGGGAAACAGAAACTTTAATGATTTGATTTCTAAAATTTATTTTAAAAGAATAAGCTTGCCATTCTTTTGGGATTTTTGGTGAAAAGTATAATTTATTATTCTTCACACGCATTCCGCCAAAACCTTCTACAATACTCATCCAAGTTCCTGCCATGGATGTAATATGACAACCTTCTTCGACTTCTTTATTATAATCATCTAAATCTAAACGAGATGTTCTTAGGTAGAAAGTATATGCCATATCCATCTTGTCTAAAACTGCAGCTTGAATAGAATGTACGCAAGGAGAAAGAGAACTTTCATGTACCGTTAATGGTTCGTAAAAATCAAAATGTTTTATTAATTGTTCTTTTGTGAAATGGTCTTCAAAAAAGTAAAATCCTTGTAAAGTATCTGCTTGTTTGATGTATGGAGAACGTAAAACTCTGTCCCAAGACCATTTTTGATTAATTGGTCTGTGTTTTTTATCTAAATCTGCAACCGGAACTAATTCTTTATCTAAAAAGCCATCTTGTTGCAAATAAATTCCCAAAGCATCGGAATACGGAAAGTACATATTGGATGCAACTTTTTTCCAGTCTTGTAATTCTGCATCGGATAATTTCACTTTTTCAATAATCCGTTTATGATCTTTCGGATATTCTAATCCTACTTTCTGAACTTGTTCTAGGGCATAATCGATGCACCATTTAGCTATATAATTGGTGTAAAAATTATTATTGATATTGTTTTCATATTCATTCGGACCTGTCACACCTAAAATCATGTATTGGTTTTTATCCGATGAGAAAGTTGCTCTTTGATGCCAAAAACGAGCAATTGCGATTAAAACTTCCAATCCTTTTTCTGGGATATAAGAATAATCGCCTGTATATCTGTAATAATTAAAAATAGCGAATGCAATAGCACCATTTCTGTGAATTTCTTCGTGGGTAATTTCCCATTCGTTATGGCATTCTTCGCCATTCATTGTAACCATTGGATACAAAGCTGCTCCATTTGTAAAACCCAAATTATCTTTGGCGTTTTCAATAGCTTTATCTAGTTGATTGTAGCGGTAAGTTAATAAATTGCGCGCAACTTGTTGGTCTTTGGTCGCCATGTAAAAAGGAATACAATATGCTTCTGTATCCCAATAGGTTGAACCACCATATTTTTCTCCGGTAAAACCTTTTGGCCCAATGTTTAAGCGCGAGTCTTTACCTAAGTAAGTTTGGTTTAATTGAAAAATATTAAAACGAATTCCTTGTTGTGCTTTCACATCGCCATCAATTGTGATGTCTGACATTTCCCAGATTTTGGCCCAAGCTTCTTTTTGTTCTAAAAGTAGTTGTTGGTATCCTAAATCGAATCCTTTTTGTAAAACGGCTTCTGCTGCAGATTGGGTATTTTCGTGATTTAAAGAAACGGTATAACCTGCATATTTTTCTAAAGAAATCTCGTGGTTTTTATCGACTGCAATAGAATAGGTAAAATTAATTTTCTCTTTTTCTAAAGATTTTTCTGATGGATTTTGAGTTATTTCACCGGAATTTAAAAATAATTTACTTTGCATGAAAGTAGTTGCAATAAATTCGGTTTTAAAGGTTTTTGCAGTAATAAATCCTTTGTTTTCTTGGTGCTGCACATCTAAAGTTTCCCAAAACTTTTCTTCCCAATTGGCATCTTCATTTGTAACTCCAGAATCTAAATATGGATTAAAAACAATAGTAGCGTTTCGGTTTAACAGAGTAATATTATATTTAATTAAACCAAGTTCATCGATATTCAAAGATAAAAATCGGATAACGGAAACTGCGATTTCGGTTCCGTTTTGTAATGTTGCTTCAAAAGATCGGGAATAATAACCTTCTTTCATATTTAATTCACGACGAAAATTCTTAACAATCGAACAGTTATTTAAATCTAAATTTTCTCCATTAATGGCTACATTAATTCCAATCCAGTTAGGAGCGTTTAAAACTTTGGCGAAGTATTTTGGATAGCCAATTTTCCACCAGCCAACTTTTGTTTTATCTGGATAGTAAATTCCAGCAATGTAACTACCTTGAAATGTTTTTCCGCTATAATTTTCTTCAAAATTTGCGCGTTGTCCCATTGCTCCATTTCCTATACTGAATAGACTTTCAGATGATTTTACTCTTTCGGCATCAAATCCTTCTTCAATTATTGACCAATTATCTGGTTTTATATAATCTTGATTCATTTTGTTTTTGATTAAAGTTTAAGGTTTCAAGTAGTCTCGAAAACTTTAAAATAATTATTTTTTATTGTATTAATGATTCTACAAAAGATATATCAATAAAGGTAAAATCTTTAAAAATATATTTAGCTTCGTTTAAAATATCTTCTTCTCCGATTCCGATACTTACCATATTTGCTGTGTTTGCTGCCTGAACTCCTGCTACAGAATCTTCAAAAACAAAAGCGTTTTCTGGTTGTATTTGTAGGAGTTTGGCTGCTTGTAAAAAAACTTCTGGATCTGGTTTTGCATTGGTAACATCGTTTCCGTCAACAATGGCATCAAACATAGAGATGATTCCGGTTTTTTCTAGAATTGGTCGCGCATTTTTACTTGCAGAACCTAAAGCGATTTTTTGGTTGTTTTGTTTTAAATATTCTAAAACAGGAATAACTCCTGGTAAAACTTCGGTTACATCCATATCTACTAAATAGGATAAATACTCGTTGTTTTTTTGAACTAACCACTTGTTTTTATCTTCTTGAGTTGCCGTTACATTCCCGATTTCCAAAATTATATCTAAAGATCTAACTCTGCTAACTCCTTTTAATTGTTCGTTGTGTTCTGGTGTAAATTCGATTCCTAATTGTTGGGCCAATTTTTGCCAAGCTAAATAATGGTATCTTGCAGTGTCTACAATTACCCCATCTAAATCGAATATAAATCCTTTATTAATCATTATCTTAAATTTTATTTTTTAACCTGAAATTGCATTTTTATCTGTTATTGCAAAATTACAAACTGCCGCAATTAGCAAAGATAACCCTGCTAAAATCATAGCGTTAATGTGAGCTTCGCCAATCAATTTGTATAAAAAATTAATGCCGCCGAGTGCCGCTATTATTTGCGGAATTACAATGAACATATTGAATAATCCCATCATCATTCCCATTTTTTTAGGATTTACAGCACTTGATAGCATGGCGTATGGCATAGATAAAATACTACCCCATGCAAAACCTATCAAAATAAAACTTAAAAATAATGATTGTGGCGTGGCAAAAAACATATAAATAAATCCTAATCCGCCTAAAAGTAAAGACGACATGTGAATGTATTTTCTGTTTATTTTATTTTTTGCAGTATAAAAAGTGAGTAATAATGCAAATGCCATGGATGACAAACCGTAAACTCCGGTTGCAGACCCAACTAAATCTGCAGCATCATTATAAATTGCATCTTTATTTTGGTATTCGTTTTTTGCATTTAGATTTAAAAACACAACTTCTTTATTTGCATCTCTAACTATTTCACCATTTTGTAAAACGGCATATTGTTTGGCATCTGGTTTTGGCGATTTAAAAACATGTTCTGTTAATGCTGGCGTAGATAAACTCCACATAGTAAAAAAAGCGAACCAGCTAAAAAATTGGATTAAACCTAATTTTTTCATGGTGGAAGGCATTTCTTTTAAACTCAAAATTAAATCTGGAAGGAATCTAGACTCTTTTTTCTCTGAAAGAAATAGCTCTAAATTTTCTGGCGGGTTTTCTTTTGTAGTAATTAAGGTGTAGATAATACTAGCAATAAAAACAAAGGCACCAATAGAAAAAGCAACTACCACAGATTGCGGAATTACTCCTGCAGAAGCTTCATTAGAAACACCAAGTTTGTTTACCAGCCAAGGTAGGTTACTAGCAATCCAAGTTCCTATCCCAATGATTAATGTTTGCACCACAAAACCATAAGATCGTTGTGATTCTTGTAGTTTATCTGCAACTAAAGCTCTAAAAGGTTCCATACTTATGTTAATGGAAGAATCTAAAATCCATAGTAAACCTGCTGCAACCCACAAAACGGGAGAATGCGGCATAATGAATAAGGTTATCGAGGCTAGAATTGCTCCAATAAGAAAATAGGGTTTTCTTCGTCCGAATTTAGGACTCCAAGTATTGTCTGATAGATACCCAATTATTGGTTGCACTAAAAGTCCGGTTAACGGCGCTGCAATCCATAATCCCGGAATATCATCCACTTCTGCTCCAAGAGTTTGAAATATTCTGGACATAAAACCGCCTTGCAAGGCAAATCCAAATTGTATTCCCAGAAATCCGAAACTCATGTTCCAAATTTGCCAGAAACTTAATTTCCGCTTTTCCATTATCGTTTTTTAACTATTAATTAAACGATAAGCTTAACGCTTACCAAGACTAACTTTTTGTTTCGAAGTAAAAAGTACCTGCCGTGATAACTGCCGTAAATATAAAAAAGATTTTGATACGTTGGCATTTTGACGCGTTAAACTTAGAATTGTAGTTTACCGAAATCGTTATAGTCTTATTAGTCATAGATTAAATCGTAGATTCTCTCTGTATTAGTTCGGTTTCTATAACTTCGGTTTTGTATTGTTCTTCATAATTTTCATCTTCTTCTGTTTCTAATTTTTCTATCAACATTTTGGCAGCTTTTTCTCCCATTTTTATACCATTTTGACCGACAGTTGTAATGGTTGGAGAAGAGTATTTAGAGATAATTCCGTCTGTAAAACCTATGATAGACAGATCTTGCGGAACGTGAATATTTAATTTTCGCGCCACTTTGATTGCAGTGACCGCAAAAATTTCATTAACTGCAAATATTGCATCCAATTGGTTGTCTTTTATTAAATTATAGACAGCATCTTCAAAATTATTGGTGTCTTCAATTTTTAAAATTTTATTTTCATCCAAAGTAATATCATTTGCTAGAAGTGCTTTGTGATAACCGTCGGTTCTCAATTTTCCTACGCTAACATAATCAATAGTAGTAATTAATCCGATGTTTCTGAACCCTTTATCAATTAAAAATTGCGTTGCATTAAAGGCGGCAAGATTATCATCTATAATTACTTTGTCACATAAAATATCATTGGTTACTCTGTCGAACATTACCACGGGCATTCCTTGGTTAATTACTTCAGAAATATGATGAAAGTCTTTTCGTTGTTGCGTTTCTTTGGATAAAGAAAGGATAAACCCATCAATGCTTCCATTGGCAAGCATTTCCATATTTATAACTTCTTTGTCAAAAGATTCATCAGAAAGACAAACAAGAACATTATAACCATGTTGGTTAGCAATATGCTCCACACCACTAATTACTGTAGCAAAAAAGTGGTGAATAATTTCTGGAATTAATATGCAAATTGTTTTAGTTTTTTTATTCTTTAAACTTAGCGCAATATTGTTAGGTTTGTAATTATATAATTTGGCAAAAGCCTGTACTTTCTCTCTAGTTTCTTGGCTAATCTCATCATTATTTCTTAAGGATTTTGAAACGGTTGAAATAGAGATATCCAATTCTTTGGCAATATGCTTTAACGTTATCTTTCTCTTCATAAAAAGGAGTAAATATTATTAATTATTTAATAAAGGTATATTTTAATTTTTGTAATCGCAATTTTGGACTTTAAAATTGATAAAAACAAGAAAGTTTTCAACACGAAAACGTTTTCGCTAGGCCTTTTCGGGAGCATAATTTTTTTATTTCAATTATTTACATAAATTTAACATTCGAAGTAAAAAGTTCACGCAAAAACCAATTTTTTAATCTAAACAAAATGTATGAAAACAATTTATAAAAAGTTGTTATTTTTAATGGTATTACTACCGTTTTCTATGTTGGCGCAAAACACGCTAAATGGAGTAATAGTAGATGCCAAAACAAACGATCCTGTTCCTGGCGCAAACGTAATTGTTAAAGGCACTCAAAATAGTGCTTCGTCAGACTTTGATGGGAAATTTAGACTTGATAAGTTAAAAAATGGAGACAAGATTTCTATCTCCTTTTTAGGTTATGCAGATCAAGAAATTTCTTTTAATGGTCAAAAATCTATAACGGTTAAATTGCAAGAAGAAGCTAATTTATTGCAAGAAGTTGTGGTTCAAATTGGTTACGGAACAGTTAAAAAGAAAGACGCAACTGGTGCGGTTGCAACACTTGGTTCTGATGACTTTAACAAGGGTGCTGTTGTTACAGCAGAAAATGCTTTAAATGGAAAAATCGCCGGTGTATCTATCAATACAAGTGGTGCGCCAGGTTCGGGTTCAGAAATTAGAATTCGTGGAGGTTCTTCCTTGTCGGCAAATAACGATCCTTTAATTGTTGTAGATGGTTTACCTTTAAGCCCTATAGGAGTTAACGGTGCAACTTCTAATTTAGCATCAATTAACCCAAATGATATTGCTAGTTTTACTATTTTAAAAGATGCTTCTGCAACTGCAATTTATGGTTCACGAGCTTCTAATGGTGTTATCATAATTACAACTAAAAGAGGTTCTAAAAAGTTAGCTGTTGATTATAATTTTCAATATGGAAGCGGTAAGGTATTTAACAAGATTGATGTTTTTTCGGCACAAGCTTATAGAGATTTAATTACAACTCGAGGTAATACCGGACAGATTTCAAAATTAGGAAATGCATCTACTGATTGGCAAGATGAAATATATAGAAGAACAGATTATGTAGACAATAATATCTCTATTAGAGGTAGTGCATTTGGTGTACTTCCTGCGAGACTATCTTTTGGTAATACGTATCAAGAAGGTTTACGTTTAACAAATTCTCTTACAAGAAATACGTTCTCGATAAATCTTACTCCATCTTTATTAAATGACCATTTAAAATTAAGTTTGGCTGCAAATTATTCAAATCAAAAAAATCGTTTTGCGGATGGAGTTGAAGGCGCAGCAATTCGTTTTGACCCTACACAACCAGTTTATGATGCAAATTCTCCTTACAACGGATTTTTTGAATATTATTCAACAAACGAGTATGGACAAAATCAATTTGCAAATCCAAGTATAGCAAATCCAGTTGCACAATTATTACAAACGATAGACAAAGGTAAGGCAGATCGTATATTTGGTAATTTTGAAGTGGATTATAAATTTCATTTTCTACCAGAATTACGTGCAGTTGTTAATTTAGGATACGACAGAAACTCTGGTTCTAGAAGAATTTTTAGACCAACTACTGCCAGATCTAGCGGTAGTAATAACAACATTAATCTTGGTACAAGATTTGGCGCAGAGAACGTAGCTACAAATAAATTATTAGACGCGTATTTTGTTTACAAGAAAAAATTCGGAAAAGTTGATTTTGATGCTACTGCTGGTTATTCTTACCAAAGGTTTGAAAATAGAGGTGCTGAAGGATACGATTCTAATAGTATTACTAACATAGTTGGTAATATTTTTCAACGTCCATTTATTGCAGATGATATTGTATTGCTAGGATATTTTGCAAGAGCAAACTTTAACGTAAACGATAAATACCTGCTAACTTTATCTTACAGACGCGATGGTACCTCACGATTTAGTTCAGAAAATCGATTTGGTAATTTTCCGGCAGCTGCTTTCGCTTGGAAGATTAGAGAAGATTTCTTTAAAGAATCTACGGTTATTTCAGATCTAAAACTTCGTTTAGGATACGGTATAACTGGACAACAAGAAATTGGGGCTAGTTTGTTTTACCTTCCATTATATAACATAGGTAATCCAAATTCTCAGTATACATTAGGAAATACTTCCTTTCCTGTGGGACAACCAGCGGCATACAATCCTAACTTAAAATGGGAAGAAACAACAACTTACAATGCAGGTTTAGATTTTGGTATTGTAAGTAATAAAGTTACTGGTACTTTAGATGTTTATTATAAAAAATCTACTGACTTATTTCAAGGTAGCGCACCTTTTGCAGATGGTTCTAATTTCTCAAATGAAGGTCCGCAAAATGTTGGTAGCATGAGTATAAAAGGTATCGAATTAGGAATTGATTTTGCTCTTTTTAAATCAGACAAATTCCAATGGGATATTAACGTAAATGCATCGAAATACGAAAGAAGAATCGATAAGATTGCTGCAGGTTTACCAATTTTTGTTGGTGGTTCTGGCGCAGGAACTGGCGGAACTTCTCAAATTCTTGCAGAAGGATATACTCCGAATTCTTTTTATGTTTACAAGCAATTATTTAATGCGGCTAACCAACCAATTGAAGGTGCTTATGCCGATTTAAATGGAGATGGAATTATTAACGGAAGCGATAGATATATTCATTACAATGGTGATCCAGATTTACAATTAGGATTTACGTCTAATATTCGTTACAATAATTTGGATCTTTCATTCAATTTGAGAGCAAACATTGGAAACCGAGTTCTTAATACATTTAGATCTACTGGTTCTTATTATTCTCAATTAGAAAATGGTCAACTACAAAATACTACAACTAATCTATTAAACACTAACTTTGAAACACAAACTGGTGAAACAGTAATTTCAGATATTTTTGTTGAAAATGCTTCTTTCTTAAGAATGGATTATGCTACTTTAGGATATACTTTCAAAAATTGGTTAGAAGGGAAATCTACTTTGAGATTGTTCGGTGGTGTTCAAAACCCATTTATAATTACGAAATATTCTGGTTTAGATCCTGAATTAACAGGAGGAATTGATCAAACAATTTATCCTAGACAACGTCAAATTTTATTTGGAGCGAACGTTAAATTTTAAAAAAAAACTAAAATGAAAAATATTAAATTAAGTTTATTTTTACTTTTGGGTGTAACCCTTGTTTTCACTTCGTGTGAAAGCGATTTAGAGGTAACTCCAACAGGTTTAAATCAGCAAACGGTTGAGCAATTTTATGCACAACCCGATGCCTATAAAAAAGGACTTGCAGGAGTATATGGTAATCTTGCTTTGACAGGAACTAATGGAGCAGAATCTTCTAATTTAGGCGGAATTGACGCGGGAACAAGTCAATATAGCAGAGTTTTGTGGTACATGCAAAGTTTATCTGCAGATGAAGCTGTTTGGAGTTATGAAAACGATCCAGGAGTAAGAGAAATTCAAAAAAATATTTGGACAGCTTCTAATCCTATTATTCGTGGTATGTTTAGCCGAGCTATGTTTCAAGTTGCCTTGTCAAATGAATATTTAAGACAAACAAGTGACGGAGTTTTATCTGGGCGCGGCGTTACAGATGCTACATTACTTGCAGATATTAAAACCTACAGAGCAGAAGCACGCGCTTTAAGAGCATTGGCCTATTATCATTTAATGGATTTATATGGTAAAGCGGCATTTGTTACAGAAAATGATGCTGTTGGAGTAACTGGTCTTCAATATAACAGACAGCAATTGTTTGATTTTATCGAAACAGATTTAAAAGCTATTTTACCAGAATTAAAAGCTTCTAGAACAAACGAAGTAGGCAGATTAGATCAGGGATTCGCAAACATGATTTTAGCTAAAATCTATTTAAACGCAGAAGTTTATATCGGTACGAATAAATACCAAGAATGTTTGGATGCTTGTCAGGCGATAATTTCTGGTGGTTACACTTTAAATACAAATTATAAAAATAACTTTAATGCAGACAATGATACTTCAAATGAAATGATTTTTAGTATTGAATCTAGCGGAATTACAACACAAAACTATGGTGCAACTACAATTATTATAAATGGACAAGTTGGATCAATTGAGGCTAACGGTGCACAGTTTGGAGTTGGTGGTTTTGGTGGTGCTTTACGTTTAAGAAGAGAGTTAGTTCAGAAATTTAATGGATCACAATTTAATAACGATTCTAGAAAAAATATAATTTCTGGAACTAGAAGTATTGATATTCCTAATGTTTCTGACAGAGATACGGGTTATTTATTGGCTAAATTTTCAAATATTAGCTCTAATAACGTAAATGGTTTGAGCACAACCTTCGTAGAAACTAACTATCCATTATTTCGTTTGGCAGATGTTTACCTAATGTATGCAGAAGCTCAAATGAGAAAAGATAATAGTTCTGCTAATAATATTTCATTGGGTTATTTAAACCAATTGAGACAAAGAGCTAATAATGGTACAACTGTCGCGAATATTACTAGTGCAGACTTAAATTATATTATAGACGAAAGAGCAAGAGAATTACATTGGGAAGGACACAGAAGACAAGATTTAATTCGTTTCGGACGTTATTCAGGAAGTGCTTACAATTGGCAGTGGAAAGGAAATGCTGTTAATGGAATTCCTTTTTCATCTAATTTAAATGTTTTCCCTTTACCACAAGCTGCTCTGCAGTCTAATCCTAATTTAACACAAAATACAGGTTACTAATATAAAAAAAAGAAGAAAATGAAAAAAATTTTAAAACCAATTTTAGCCCTTACACTTTTAGGTGCTTTAATTACATCTTGTACAGATGAATCAGATTTACTTATTGTAGCTGCCAAAGGAGAGTATGCTATTTTAACGCCAACAACTGGTGATGCGGTAGAATTGTCTGCGGCAACACCTACAAATCCAGGATTGTCTTTAAGTTGGGCAAAAGCAGACTATGGTGTGACACCAACTGTAATAAACTATACTGTGGAGATAGATAAAACAGGCGATAACTTTGATACACCAGTTGTATTAACTTCATCTACTGATCTTTTTGCTACTGTAAATTCAGAAATGTTAAATGGCGCTGCATTATCAATTGGATTAAATCCTTTTGAACAAGGATCAATGGATATTAGAATTGCAGCTTCTGTTGGAACTCCGGCTTCAGACATTAAATATTCAAATGTTATCAATTATTTAGTTACACCTTATTCTACAGAGTTACCACGTTTATATGTAACAGGTAATTTCCTTTCTAATAGCGGTTATGGTAATAATTGGACTCCAGCTAATGGCGTTCCATTAGCTTCTGCTGGTTTCGGTCAAACTAACTATGAAGGTTTTGTGTACATTAATGAAGCAAGTTATGCATTCTTGTTCTTACCAACCAATTCAAGTTTTGATAACAAATATGGTGATGATGGTTCTTTTTCTGGAACCTTGGCTGCAAATGGTTCTGATATTACAGGAACGACAACGCCAAATAATAGATACTACTATGTAAAGGCAAACACTACGACAAATACGTACTCTTTACAACCAACATCATGGGCAATAACAGGTTCTGCAACTCCAGCTGGATGGCCAGATAATGGAGTACAAGACACCAACTTGACTTACAATCCTGCTTCTAAAAAATGGGAAATTACATTAGCGTTAACTGCTGGCGGTAACGCTTTTAAGTTTAGAGCTAACGATGGTTGGGATTTGAATTTTGGTGACGATGGTGCTGATAAAATTTTAGAATTTAATAGTCCAAATAATATGACCGTTGCAACTGCAGGAACTTATAAAATCTCTTTAGATTTAAGTAACCCAAGAGATTACCAGTATACTGCCGTTTTACAGTAGTACTTACTAAAAACTTTAAAAGGACTTCTTGAAAGAGAAGTCCTTTTTTTAAATACATTTTACGCTATGAAAATAAAATACTTACTACTTCTATTCATTACCTACTTTCAGGTTAATTCACAAGTTACAATAGCACCTGCGGTTTTTAATGTTACAGATCAAATTACAATTACAGTTTCTTTTCCTACAAATTCATGCAATCAAATGGGATCAAACCCAGCTAAAGTATACATGCATTCGGGAATTGGAAACGATACAAATGCCTTTGGATTTTCGGTAATTGGAAATTATGGTTCCGATGATGGTATTGGTTTAATGACCAATAATGGCAACGGAACTTGGAGTATTACAATTACACCAAGTACCTATTACAACATCAATGCTACTCAACAAGCAAATGCTACAAAATTGGGTATGGTAATAAGAAATGCAAACGGTTCGCAATCGCTAAAATTAGCACCAGCATGTTCTGACTTTATTTTTAATGTTGGTACTTTTCAAGCAAATCTAACTGCGCCAGCAAATAATAGTACTACAATTATTAATTCTGGTGGAAATTTAAATATTGCTGCTAATAATACAAATGGAGCAGCAACTTACAATTTATTGGCAAATG
>JBLIJW010000017.1:0-32125 GCA_047636155.1 Flavobacterium sp.
ACAGCAATCTGTAGGATATTTGGCAGAAAATAATCCGTTGTATTTGGATTTGTATGTTAGAGAATATTTAGAATTTAATGCAGACGTTTATAAAGCAGATAAATCTCGAATTGAAGAAGTTATTACGCTAACCGGATTAACACCAGAAAGTCATAAAAAAATCGGGCAATTATCTAAAGGATATCGCCAAAGAGTTGGTTTGGCAAGTGCTTTATTGCATAATCCGGATGTTTTAATTTTGGACGAACCGACCACTGGTTTAGACCCAAATCAATTAGTAGAAATTAGAGAATTGATTAAAAATATTGGCAAGGATAAAACAGTTTTTTTATCCACTCATATTATGCAAGAAGTGGAAGCGATTTGCGATAGAGTAATAATTATTGCGAAAGGTAAAATTGTAGCAGATAAAAAATTAGATCTTATTTTTGGTGCGGATAAAGAGCAAATTATTGTAGTAGAATTTGATTACAAAATTGAAGAAGAAGCAGTTAGAAGAATTCCGAAATTGAAATCATACAAAAATACATTTGACATGACTTGGGAATTGGTTTTTGAATCGGATCAAGATATGCGACCAGCAGTTTTTGATTTTGCGCACGATAACGGATTAAAAACATTGCAATTAAACCAAAAAAATAAAAATTTAGAAGCCGTTTTTAGAGAATTGACTCAGGAATAATTGCATTTTGAATCTATGAAATATAAAACCATGACCAGATTTTTTTACTTTAAAACAACGTTTTTATCTTGTTCTGCTGGTACGTTTACTGGCTTGTTGTTTTACAGATTGTTTGACGTTGACTTTTCTAATGATAATGAAATTGGTAAACTAATTTTGCAATCGTTTGTAATTGCTTTAGTAATTGGACTTATTATGGGTTTATTAAATATGTTTTTCAAAATAGGCAATTTTTCAAACAGAAAGAATTAAAAAGGATCTTAGGTAATTGATTTGAAATTTATGTTTTCTCTAATTTTTAGCCCAGATAGCAATGGAAATTTTTTGAGAAAGCATGCGTAATTTTGTTGGGATAAAAAAGCGACCTAAGAAGCTCTTTTTAGAGTAACAAAATAGCTTGGTTTGAAAAAAATTGGAATGAATAGCTGGAATTTGCTTCTAATTAAGAATAACCTGACCTTGATACAATTGTTGTACGGCAATAATTGGCGGATTATTCTTTAAAATTATATTGCCTGTACTAACCATTTTACCTGTAATACTTTGCATTGGTTTTACCACCATGTCATTGCTACCGCGATGGTAAACTTGCAGATTTTGAATGATTAAATTTTCAGCTTCAATTCGGGCATCGCCATTGTAATAATTAAAACTTGCGTTTTGTGTAGTTCCGGATAAAAAAAATCGGGAATTGGAGTTGGATTCAATTACAATTTCGTTGGTTTGTAATTGTAATTTAAAATCGCTTGTGCCAGAACTTTGATTATCTTCAAAAGAATATAAACGCAGCGTCAAAAAATTTAAAATTCCGTCTGAAACGATGTCTTTTGCGGTTTTAGAATGAATTTCTGTAATATTTGGCGCCGAAATAAATACAGTAATTTCTCCAAAATCGCGAACCCAATTGCAACTAGAATTAAAAGAAAGTGTGAGACTTTGTCCTTCTTGGGAAATTTTTAAATCGTTCTCAAAATTGCTTCCAATTGTTGCAGAAACAGAGTAATTAGTCGCTTGTTTTAAAACTAATTTTACTCCAGAATTTACATTTATTACATCAAAATTTTGGAATTCAAATTCTTTAGTTACCAATTCGCCGTTGCTTGTAACGCAATCTATTGGATTGTCGCAGGAAAGCGAAATTAAAAGCAAAAATAAAATGGCGTACAGTTTTTTCATAATTTATAGTCGGCAACCGATACCAAGTTCTAATGCTTCGGCAAAAAAACCATGCGTTTTAAATGAAATTCCAGTAAATAATTTTGGGTTAAAGTAGTAT
Source organism: Flavobacterium sp. (assembly GCA_047636155.1). Lineage (GTDB taxonomy): Bacteria > Bacteroidota > Bacteroidia > Flavobacteriales > Flavobacteriaceae > Flavobacterium. The sequence goes on from JBLIJW010000017.1 coordinate 1,959, forward strand.
TTTATTCCCAATCTGTTGTAAACTGGAATGTCAAATTTGTAAGGTTGGTAAACATAAACGCCAACTTGGGTTTCTAAAGAAACCGAACCGAGAAATAATTCGTGACCTACAAAAAGGGAAACTCTTTTAAAATCGGTATCCGAATTTAAATTGTTTTCTGGATAAGCAACGCTTTGGTACTTTATAAATTCTTTGAAAGATGTTGTTAGAAATAATTCAGTGCCGAATTGAATGGCGCTTTTTTTATTGATTCGTTTATCGGCATACAAACTGATGTGATAAAACGGAAATTTCCCGCTGTTGATGATGTAACTTTCGTTAAATCCTGTTCGGAAATAGGCGGAATATTTTATTTTTTCGTTGAATTTATTGGATACTTTTATTGTATCTGTTGCGGTCTTTTCGGTATTTGAAAAAACGTAGTTTACTCCTAAATTTAAATTGTATGTATTTATTCCGCTGTTTGGCGACTGAAATCGTCCGTTGGAGTAATGGGTTACTAAAAACCCAGTTTGGACTCCAAAATTATCAATTATTTTTTCTTTTTTGTATTGCAATCCGATGGTAATGTTTGCCATGAATTTAGAACCAAAAGCATTGTTTCTGCTATTATTTACTTTATTGTATGGGTTTGTATTGTAAGCCAAACCACTCGCAGTTTGTAGTTGTAGATTGCGTTTTAAAAAATAAAATTGGTATAAAAACCCTGCGCTAAAGTTATTCCCCAAATATTGATTTTTAAAATCTTGTGCCAAAAAATAAACACCATAATCGGGATTGTTGTATAATTTTTGCCACTCTTTTTTTCGGCTGGATTTTTTTAAAAAAGTAATAAAGATTCCTTCAGGATGACCAGTTATTAGTTGGTCGATTTTATTGGAATGTCTAAGGATATTTCCGCGTAAAAAACTCGTTTGAATTAAAATATCACTTTTAAAATTTTTTGCAATTTTTTGCGAAAAACAAAATAGTGGAAGTACGAATAAAAGATAAAAATAATTTTTCATTAAATAATTGCTGCCTACAAATATAAAAGAAAAACATTTTCGATATTAAAATATTTAAGATTCCTTGAAATCGAACGAAATCATAGAATTGCTACTTATTGTTTTAGTACATTTTTCAGCGTTCTCGCACGGACTGCAATATCCTGGTTCGCCTTGGTCGTAAAGTACAATGCAACCAGAATTAGAATTTGCATTTCTGGAAACAGTACAAGCAGTAGATCCAAGGGCAATTAATTTATTAGAATCTATAGCTTTGGCGTAAAAAGACGATTGATAATTTTTCCCTCTAAAAATTAATAAGTAACCATCGTTAGCTTTTTCAATAGATAGTTCATTAAAATTACCTTTTATTCTAGAGAATTTAGATAAATTATAGTTCCATGATTTTAGCAAAGCCTCTTTATCTCCAATAATTTTTGGCACTCCATTTTTTATATTACCAATTTCAATCCAATTAGACCGATTTAAAACAATTGCCGTAGGATTTGAATTATTAAAATTTTGAGTTTGCGCCGTTTTTTCTACTTTGCAGGAACTAAAAAACAAAACCAATGAAATCGTAATCAAATTATAACAGTTTTTCATTTTATAAGTATTTAAATATCTGTAGATATTGATAAATTACGTTCTATTCTTGTAATTCAGAGATTCATTCACTACTCTATAAATTAAGAACAAAAAATTAATTTAAATTTATTAAAGGTACAAAAAATGTAACAACCACAAATTTAATTAGTTATGGTAAAATAATTCTATTTTTTTAAACAATTAAAATGATTAAAAATGTATTTCCTAAAATATATATTCCTTAAAAACCTTGTACTTTAGACTTAAAAACCTACTTCAATTCTAATTTTTCTGCAAAATAATCACAAAAATCCTTCATGGTTTCGGTCATTTGCTCATCTTGTGTAGCACGTTGGAAAGTATCTGCCATTGCAACCAAAGTTTGGTGAAAAAATATTTTCATTTCATCTACTGGCATTTCTTTCGTCCACAAATCAATCCGCAGGGTTTCTTTGGCTTTTGCATCCCATACAGAAAGTAACATGGCTTTGGCTTCTTCTAATTGCACACCGCCATCTTGAGCTGTCCACATTAATTTTTCTGGAACACGGTTTTCATCTAAATCGACTAAGAATTTTATTTCAGAAGTAATTGTACTCATTATTGTTTTGGTTTGTATTTTGATTTTTCGAATAATTCTTTTGCATCCATGGCTAGCATATCTTTAAGAGAAACTTCTGGATTATTTTGTACAAAAGATTTTACTATTTGCCAGCCTATAAATTGACCCAATCTTCCTGGTGTTTCGTTATCAATTTCTAGATAAAATTTTGAAAATGGGGCAGGATTAATAAAACGACTTGCTAATTTAGACTCGGTACTGAAAAGTAATTGATCCTCAACAAAACGACGCCAAATTTCAGATTCATTAGCGTTGCTCCAATCCAATTGCTCTTTAGTGTATCCTATTTTTGCTTCGTCTGTAAAAGTAGGAATAAGTAGGTCTTTTAAATACAATTCTTTACCAGATTGTACCATTAATGCAATAAAAGAATTATCTGTTGGTGGTTTTATAATTCCGGAAGCGAAACTTGAAACTATATCTGGCATTATTTGATCTGGTTCAAAATTTTGTCGCAAATAGGCCGGAAACGAATCGTAAAATTTATGATCTTTCCCTAAATATAATTCTAGTGCAATTATGAGTTTATCATTGGTATAAATTGATTTCGAATTCACATCCATATCGGCAATAACAGTATAAACTTGAGGAACTTTAATGGTTGGGAAATAAAATTTAATATGCTGAAAAACTTCTGTTAATTGGGTTGTTTGCGTTGAGAAATCTCCGAATTGATTTTGAACTTCTATACTTAAAGCTTTCCAATCTGAGTTAGTAAGTTTTTCTGTATAATAAGCATCTGGTGTGTTTTCTGGAAAAAAGAATGGATATTTGGCCTTTAATATATTTAAATCTTCTGGTTTGGTATTAAAGAAATCTTGGTCAAATCTATTTACAGAAATAGCAACCGGAATCTCCTCTACGGCTTTTTCTGTTTTAGACTTTTGATTGCACGAAAACAAGCTTAAAAACACTAGAAATAATATAAATTTTCTCATTTTATGGAATAGATAATCCTAAAATATTATGATTAGAACGACATTTAAATAATTTATTATCTATAAAGTTACAATACAATGGTTTATATTTTTGAAATCTAAGTAAATCTACGTATTGTAAAATTAAAAACAATTTCTTTAATTTGTATTTTATTCTTAAATTGTAAGATTAGTAAGACAAAGCCTAAAATATTAATCGTAATTTGAAATCGCAAAAGTAAATAAAACTGGGTATTATTTGCTATTTTAGCAGTAAAAAAGTCTGTTAAATTCAATTATAAAATAAATAGAATGGAAACCAAAAACATTTTAAGCGCAAAAGAAGTAAACCTATACATTGTAAATTGGTTGAAAGAATATGCAAAAAATGGGAATATAAAGGGATTTGTAATCGGGATTTCTGGCGGAGTAGATTCTGCTGTGACTTCTACATTGTGTGCACAAACAGGATTACCAACACTTTGCGTAGAAATGCCAATTCATCAAGCAGCCAATCAAGTTTCTCGCGGTCAAGAACATATTGCCCAATTAAAAGCAAGATTTGAAAATGTTACCAATACTATTTCTGATTTAACAATGGTATACGAAACGTTTAAAAATGCAATGCCAGAAAACGAAAATGAGCATGCCTATAATTTAACCTTAGCAAATACAAGAGCAAGATTGCGTATGACAACTTTATATTTTCATGCTGGTTTAAACGGATTTTTAGTAGCTGGAACTGGAAACAAAGTAGAAGATTTTGGAGTCGGATTTTATACAAAATATGGCGATGGCGGTGTTGATGTCAGTCCAATTGCAGATTTGATGAAAAGCGAAGTGTATGCTTTGGGTGCATTTTTAAAAATTCCGGAATGCATTCAAAAAGCGGCACCAACCGACGGACTTTTTGGTGACAACAGAACCGACGAAGACCAATTAGGCGCAAGTTATGACGAATTAGAAGTAGCAATGACACAGGATGAAAACGGTATTTCTGAAAACTCCTTATTTGGAAGAGAAAAAGAAGTCTTTGAAATTTATAAAAAATTAAATAAAACCAACCAACATAAAATGCGGCCAATTCCGGTTTGTGAAATTCCTATAGAATTGAAATAACTAGAATTACCAAACTCTAAAACTAACCAAAATAAACTATAAAAAAATGATAAACGTATGCTTAGCAGACAATTACCCAGTAGTTCACTACGGCGTAAAATCTTATTTTAAAGACCATCCAGAAATTAGTGTAGTGTCTAACGTAGGGAGTTTTTATATGATTCCTGATGCACTTCGCAACAAAGAAATTAATGTTTTAGTTGTTGATTTGGAACTTGAAGGTTTAAAAAGTATTTATGAACTAAAAGCTATAATCAAAAATTTTCCGACTACCAAAGTTTTAGTTTTTACTAGCTTGAACGAACAAATTTATGCTCCCAACGCAATTAAAAGTGGCGTAAGTGGTTATGTTCAAAAAAGTTCGAAATTAGAAACACTTGGCATAAATATTATAAGAGTAAACCAAGGTTTGGTTATGATGAGTGAATCAATCAAAAAAAATCTTGCTTTAATTTCTAAGCAAAATAAAAGTGAACGATTGTACCGAAAACTTTCTAACAGAGAAATTGAAGTACTTCGGTTTTTATGTGATGGAAAAAAGAATAATGAAATTTCAAGAATTCTTACTCTAAACGAAAAAACCATTAGTACCTATAAATTGCGACTTTTACAGAAATTAAATGTTGATAATTTAGTAGATTTAGTTCAAAAAGCAAAAACGCTGGATATTATATGATTTAAATAATTACGTTTGTTTTTTACGCAAAATATTAAATGCAAATCCTTTCTTGTCTAGGTGTGTCTTGACATAACACGACCTAATTTTCGTGAAAAAACATTGGTTAAACCCAAATAATCCATGATTAAAGAAAGAGTTTCAGAATTGTCTTGGGTTTCTTGATTTTCTTTAGGTTGAATTTCTAATTTTAATTCTTCTACAATTTTATTAACCAAAAACCAACGCAGCGTAAGAATTGTTTCTGAAACATATTGGCTGATAGACTTTTCCTTTTGTTTCACAAAAATGTGTTGTGCATCCCAATTATGTAAACTTTCCCGTTCGTCGTTCATTAAAATAGACGTTACTTCTTGTGATAATTCTGGTGCTAGTTGTCCTAAATAAGCTTCTAATTCAAAGGCTTCATTTTGATTAAAATAGGCAATTAGATTGTTATAAATTTCTCTAAACAAGCCGTTTGCTAATTCAATTTCGTCTTCTTGAAGACTTAAGAATATACGTTGAAAAACTTTATGATTTTTCTTTTCAACAACCTCAACTGAATTTCCTTCTTTGTCTTCTTGTAATAAAATATCTTCAAATTCGTCTTCTAAATGCCCGTATAACAATAGAATTTCTATAATTTGATGTTCTAATTGGTATTGAATATCTATTTTTTGAATACTAGAAGTTTCTTCGTTTTTATGAACTTCAAAGGCTTTTTGTTCTTGTTTCCCTTTTGTTTCAACATCTTTTATTTCCTTTTTAAAAAGTTGTGCTAAAGTATTGAACAAAACTTCTTCTGAAATTTCCATTATTCTGGAAACTTCTTTGATATAAACTTCGCGTTTAATTCTGTCTGGAATTTTTGAAATGCTAACCACCATATCCCGAATTAAATCTGCTTTTTTTATCGGATCGCCTTTTGCTTCTTTCATTAAAACCGAAGCTTTGAACTGAATAAAATCTAAAGCATTTTCTTCTAAATATTCTAAAAGCTGCGGCAAAGGTGTTTTTTTTGCAAAACTATCTGGATCTTCACCATCCGGAAAAGAACAAACTTTTACATTCATTCCTTCTTCCAAAATCAAATCAATTCCGCGCAATGAAGCACGCAAACCAGCTGCGTCGCCATCAAAAAGAACAGTGATATTTTTTGTTAATCTGTTAATTAATCTAATTTGATCTGGCGTTAAAGCAGTGCCAGAAGAAGAAACTACGTTTTCAATACCGGCTTGATGCATCTGAATTACATCGGTATAACCTTCTACTAAATAACATCTATCATTTTTTGCAATTGCTTGTTTTGCATGACTAATTCCGTACAAAACTTTACTTTTATGATACAAATCACTTTCTGGAGAATTAAGATATTTTGCTGCCTTTTTATCGTTGGTTAAAATTCTTCCACCAAAACCCAAAACGCGACCAGACATAGATTGTATCGGAAACATTACACGACCTTTAAAACGATCAAACTGCTTGTCTTCGCCAACAATTGTTAATCCGGTTTTTTCTAAAAATTCTAGTTTATAACCTTTACCTAAAGCTTCTTTTGTAAATGCATCCCAAGTATTAGGAGAATATCCTAATTGGAATTTTTTGATGGTATCGTTCGTAAATCCGCGTTCTTTAAAATAAGTAAAACCAATCGCTTTTCCTTCTTCTTGGTTCCAAAGTACATCTTCAAAATATTTAGCAGCAAATTCAGAAACTAGATATAAGCTTTCTTTTTCGTTGGCAACTTCTTTTTCTTCGTTAGAAAGCTGGGTTTCTTCCACTTCAATATTATATTTTTTTGCCAAATATTTTATAGCTTCTGGATAAGCAAAATGCTCGTGTTCCATCACAAATGCAATGGCATTTCCGCCTTTTCCTGAACTAAAATCTTTCCAAATCCCTTTCGCTGGCGATACCATAAACGATGGTGAACGTTCGTCTGTAAACGGACTTAAACCTTTGTAATTGCTACCAGCACGTTTTAATTGTACAAAATCGCCAATTACTTCTTCTACTCGTGCCGCTTCGTAAACTTTATCTATGGTATCTTTTGAAATCAATTTTTTTTAAATAATTTTAGGTTTCTAGCAACAAAGGTACAAAGGATTTTCTGGGTTTCTGAGTTTCTGAGTTTCTGAATTAAATTTAAAAAATCTGTACTAAACTTTGAAATTTTCGACAATGTTTTAAAATTTGCTAAGTTGTGGTTAAAATAAAAAAACTGCACTATTTTAAAACAGTGCAGTGTGCAATATAACTAACCTAACATTATTAATTAAAATCAAATCGCAATCCTAATGATATATTATTTTGTTTCGCGACATTGTCTTTAAATAGCGGATTTAAATCATATTTTACATACAAACTAGTTTGTTTGTATCCTATGTATGCACCAACTCCATAAATAAAATTACTTGTATTGAAATCGCCTTTAGTTACCAATCGGTTCTTTTGATCGTTGTCTTCAAACTTCAAAATTTGTTTGCTTTTTATTCTTGTACCTGCATAACCTCCAAAACCTATACGAACACTTTGGTGCGATTTAAAAAATGGTTTGTCGTCTTTGGTTTTATTTTTAGAAAAATCGAATTCAAAATAAACTGGAACTACTAAATTCACATTTCTAAAACGAGAATCTTTCAAATCAATTACCGAAGTTTCTAGATTAGTTTGTTCACCGTTTTTCACAAAAATACGATCATCTGTTGGTCGTAAATTATTGTACATTAAAGACAAGCCATATTTTACATGTAGTAAATTACTTTTTTCTAAAATTCTTGTATTAGATGTTAAACCCCATTCATAAAAGTGCGACCCTAAATATTGGTAATCCGAATCGGAAACTTTTCCATCTGTTATTAAGTTATTTACTCCAAAAGCAAATACAAATTGAGATGTAGTTCTTTTTTCAGAAATATTATAAATTGAATCATTTCGTTGAACTCCTTCTTCTTTTGTCATTTTACTCCCATTATCATATTTAATGCTGAAAGATTTTTTTCTGTATTCACTTTGTAACTTTCCGTCCACTTTGTCTTGCACCAAATTGTTTAATTCTTGTTGTAAAGCGCCAACTCTACTTTCTACATTTGCAGCACGTTTGTCTGCTGCTAATTGTTTTTGTGCATTTGCTTCGCTAACAGAAAGTTGTTTGTTATCTAATTTTTGGTTAATGGCTTCTACTTCGATTTTTAAAGAATCCTTTTGAGTTTTAGTAATCGTTTCTATTTTGATAGAAATAGCTCTTGCTCTTGCTTCAAAAGTGTTTTCTTGTGCTACAATTTTGCTTACAAAAAGACATAAGAATAGTGCTAATGAAATGGTAAAATTTCTCATGATAAATTAATTTAAGTGATTAATGATTGTTTTTTATTTGATGTTTCTATTGGAAATCGCAACTTTTACAGTTTCAAAATTGCGTTTTAATTTTTGGAAATTGGTTTCTCGGTATTCTTGATTAATTTCTGAAGTTACTTCATAAAGTAAACTTCTGGAACTTACTTGTATGGTTTTAGAATTATTGGTTTTGGATGCTTTGTCGATGCTAGCCAATAAATCAGAATCAGAAATTACCTTTGTTTTTGCAAAAATTAATTCTTGTTCTTTTGAATTAACATTTTTTTCTATGGAAGCAATTTCTGAATTTGTACTAGGATTTGATTTTAAAATCACATTCGTTTTTTGATTGATGATTGGTGTTTTTGTGTTTTTATTAGATTCTGATTTTTCTAGAGTTTTGACAACTGCAACCGATTTTTCTACAATTACAGATTCTGTTGGTGCAACTACAATTTCTGCATCGTAAGAATCTTGCTTTTCATTTTCTGTATTTTCTTTTATAACGACAGTGTTTTCTGGAGTTGAAATAGTTATATTATTTTCTGAAAAATTGATAAAAACTAAAGTTCCTATTAAAACAAAGGCTGCGGCAATTGTAAAATATTTCGGATTCCAAAATAGTACTTTTTTAGATTTTTTTTCTTCAGCAACTGTTAGCATTGCATCCAATCTGTCCCAAGTTTGGCCACTTGGTTGAATTTCTCGGTTAGCTAACTTCTGCTTGATTTGATTTTCTATATTATTTGATTCCATAGCTGTAATTTTTTAACTTAACCACATTTTCTTGCAACATTTTTCTGGCGTGTGATAATTGTGATTTGGATGTTCCTTCGCTTATATTTAGCATTTTAGCAATTTCCTGATGTTTAAAACCTTCAATACAATATAAATTAAAAATCATTTTATATCCTTCTGGCAAACTATCTATTAAAAATTGTAAATCTTCTAAATTGTATTGACTGTCGGTTGCATTAAAACTTTCTTCTAAATAATTAATTTCTTCTATGAATTTTACTTTTTTCTGAACTCGAATAAAAGAAATACATTCGTTTATCATTATTCGTCTTATCCAACCTTCAAAACTACCTTCGCCTTTAAAATTTTTCAAATTAGTAAACACTTTCATAAAAGAAGAAACCATTACGTCTTCTGCTTCTTGTAAATCTTTTATATATTGCCTACAAACTCCTAACATTTTTGGAGAATATTTAGAATAAATCTTTTGTTGCGCAGGTCGATTATTCCCAACTGCTTGTAAGATTAATTCTTTTTCTTCTTGAGGTAAGCTGATTACTTTCATTTCTTAATTTCAATGTCTGTTTCCAAATTTCGCATTTAAAACAGACTTCTATAAATATAGACGAGAATTGTTTTAAAATGGTTGCATCACAATTTAAAAAAATATTAAAAATTTTGACTTAAAAATTAGGAATCCTTTTAAAAGCTGAAGTTTTTGGTAAAAAGTTTTCCGTTTTTTTTTGCTAGTATAAAAATTTCTGATTGAGTATTAACAATTTTTGATTTCAGATTTTAAATTACGAAATACATTGTCTTTAATTGAGTTTTAGAAATCTGTAGCGAAAAAAAAGATTCCTAAAGAAAGAAAGTTTGAGTTGGTTACTTTTTACTAATTACTAGTTACTAATTATTTTCTTCTCTCAATAACATAATTCACCATTAATACCAAGCTAGCTTTGTAATCTGATTCTGGGAAATCTTGCAAAAGTATAAGTGCTTCTTTTTGAAATTCGACCATTTTTTCTTCGGCATAAGCCAACCCATTCTTGTCTTTTACAAACTGAATAACGTCTTTGACTCTTTTTTTGTCTTTGTTGTGGTTTTTAATAGAATTTATACACCACTTTTTTTCTTGTGGCGAACAGTTATTTAGTGCATAAATTAAAGGCAACGTCATTTTTTGCTCCTTGATATCTATTCCGGTTGGTTTGCCAATTGCTTCGTCAGTATAGTCAAATAAATCGTCTTTTATTTGAAAAGCCATTCCTATTAGTTCGCCAAACTTGCGCATTGTTTCTACTAATTGTTCGTCTTCTGAAACCGATTTTGCACCCAAAGCGCAACAAGCAGCAATTAGAGTTGCTGTTTTTTGACGGATGATTTCGTAGTAAATGTCTTCTGAAATATCTAATCGACGTGCTTTTTCTATTTGTAGTAATTCGCCTTCACTCATTTCGCGAACGGCAACCGATATTATTTTAAGTAAATCAAAATCGTTGTTATCTATAGAAAGCAGCAACCCTTTAGAAAGTAAATAATCACCAACCAAAACTGCAATTTTATTTTTCCATAATGCGTTTATTGAGAAAAAACCACGTCTGCGATTACTATCGTCAACCACATCATCGTGCACTAAAGTTGCCGTATGAATAAGTTCGATTACACTTGCGCCACGAAAGGTGCGTTCGTTAACTCTGCCATTATTTAGCATTTTGGCAGTTAGAAAAACAAACATCGGACGCATTTGTTTCCCTTTTCGATTTACGATGTAGTACGTTATTCTGTTAAGCAAAGCAACTTTAGAAGTCATAGCTTGATAGAACTTTCTTTCGAAAAGTTCCATTTCTATCAAAATTGGTTGTTTTATCTGCGCAGTAACATTCATCTGTGAACAAAAATAAGGATTTTTGTAGGTAGAATAATAGCTATTTATATAAACTTAACTTTAGTTTTTATTTTGTTTTTTTACTGTTTAAATAAAATTACAAAATTTAACAGTTTACGTTAAACCTTTCTTAAATATATCCGTCTTATATAAAACCCCTTAAACAAAATTTATTATGAAAATGAAACATTTATTATTAGCATGCTGCTTATCGTTATTTATTTTTAGTTGCTCTAAAGAAGATTCTCCTGCAACAGAAGCATTTGATATTTCTGAAGCCAAAACAAGTGCAGAAATTGATGGCTTTACCGAAGATATTTCAGCCATTATCGACAATCAAATTGATATTCAAACAAGCGTTTCTGGCAAATCTGCCAATGTTCCTGATAGTTTTTTACCACCGTGTGCTACTGTAACCATGGTAATTACTGGAAACACTTGGGTTAGGACTATTGATTTTGGAACCCAAGGTTGTGCTTTACCAAATGGTAATATTTATAAAGGAAAAATTATAATCACAAAAACCGTTAGTACAACTCCTTTATCGAAAACTTTTACTATTACGTTTGATAATTTTTACATTAATGCCAGAAAAATTGAAGGAACAAAAACACTTGTAAAAACATTAACAACCGTTGCGCCTATACATCCTACTAGCACAATGACTATGAATATTACGGTAATTTTTCCGAACGGATTTTCTTATGTTAGAACAGGTACACGAGTTTCGGAAATGGTAGAAGGTTTTTCTACAGCAGTTTGGAATGACAACATTTTTAAAGTAACTGGAAGTTGGACCACAACAAGACCAAACTGGAGTCAAACCTCAACTATTATGGTTCCGCTTATTTTTAGAATGAATTGCCAATACCGACTAGTGAGAGGAAAAGTTGAAATTGTAAGAAATTCAAATGTTGCTCTCGTAGATTATGGAGATGGAACGTGCGATAATATAGCAACCATTACCATAAATGGAACAACAACGCCATTTACATTCGGCAATTAAAATTAAAGAAACCTAAATTAAAAACGTCTCAAAATTTGAGGCGTTTTTTTTATGCTTCTTTATTTGCTAATTGGCCGCAGGCTGCATCGATATCTTTACCGCGACTTCTACGGACTTTTACAATGATACCAATTTTTTGTAATTCGGTTATATACAAATTGGTTGCTTCTTCGGATGCTTGTTGAAATTCGCCATCGTCAATTGGATTGTATTCTATTAAATTTACTTTGCACGGTACGTATTTGCAAAATTTAACCAAGGCTGCAACGGCTTCTGGGTTGTCGTTAATACCTTTCCAGACAACGTATTCGTAGGATATTTTGCTCTTGGTTTTTCGGTACCAATATTCTAGCGATTCTCTTAAATCTGCCAGTGGAAAGTTTTTAGAAAATGGCATTATTTTAGCGCGAACTTCATCTATACCAGAATGCAATGAAACGGCAAGTTTGAATTTTACTTCGTCGTCTGCCATTTTTTTGATCATTTTTGGAATTCCAGACGTCGAAACCATTATTCGTTTTGGCGACATTGCTAAACCTTCTGGCGAAGTTATTTTATCTATCGCTTTTATAACGTTATTGTAGTTCATCAAAGGTTCGCCCATTCCCATAAAAACAATGTTAGATAGTGGTCGGTTGTAGTACAAACGACTTTCTTTATCAATTGCCATAACTTGGTCGTAAATCTCGCCAGGTTCTAAATTTCGCATGCGTTTGAGTCGCGCTGTTGCGCAAAAATTACAATCTAAACTGCAACCTACTTGGCTAGAAACGCAAGCTGTAGTTCTGGTTTTTGTTGGAATCAAAACACTTTCGACTACCAAACCATCGTGCAAACGAACAGCATTTTTAACCGTTCCGTCTTCACTACGTTGCATTTGATCTACCTTAATATGGTTGATCAAAAAATTATTTTCTAAAACAGAACGTGTTGTTTTAGATAAATTAGTCATGTCGTCAAAAGTATGCGCGCCTTTTTGCCAAAGCCATTCGTACACTTGATTACCACGAAAAGCTTTGTCGTTATTTGCTACAAAAAACTCTCGTAATTGCTCTTTAGTTAATGCCCGAATATCTTTTTTCTCGATTTCCATTTTGCAAAGGTACACTATTTTATAAATTGGAAAATAATAGAAAAATGTTTATACTTGTTAATGAATAAATAAGGTATGAAAAAGCGGTTTATTTTTTTGGTAATTTTTGGAATTGAGATAGGAGTTTGTCTTGGACAAAAAAATAATTTCGATTCTAACAATTACATTATTGAAAAATCCCTTAAATATTTTGACTCGACGGAGATAAGAATTTACAATAATTCAGGAGATAAGAATCAAATTAAAGTTAATGGAAAATGGAAATTCAAACAATACGATGATTTTAAAGATCATTTCCTTGGGCATAAATCACCAATTGAAAATGATGAAAATTTGACACTTGAAATAGGTAATACATCTAAAAAAGAATTAGGTTTCAGAAAAAAACCAGATAATAAAATTTTAAAGTACAGAATAGAAACCATGAAGTGGTTTGCTGATTTCTCTTATAAAGCTACTTATCAATTGGTTTCAGATAATCCTAAATATCTAATTTATTTTATGACTTTGCAAAAAACAGAAACTTCAAAAACTATCAATTGTATCTATTTTTATGGAATAAAAAATGAAACTATTATTGAAATAATGCTGCAAAATTATACTGATAAAAGCAACTTAGATTATGTTCCGTTTATTTTGGAAACCTATGATTTGAATTAAAACTAATAATGTTAAAATGAAAAATGCTTTTATACTTTTTTTGGTAATCAATAGTTCTGTTTTGTTCGGGCAAAAGTTACCTACAGGTTATTTTTCTAAAGATGATAAACGTGTTGCGCGTGATAAAAGAATTTATGGTGAAAACTATGTTTCTAAAAAAGTATATAAAACTAATAGTTCCTATAAACAAGCATTAAGCAGAGTTAGTTTTAATGAAGATAATCTAAAAACTACTGTTTTAATAAATGACATTGAAAACTTTATTTTACTAGGAAATTGGACTTTAATAGGCAGAAAAAAAAATCCCATAAAATCTTTTATCGGACATTCTTACGCTCTAAAACATCAAAATGATTTTATTTTTGAATATTCGAAGATAGATTTTTCAAAGGAAGCTGAAAGAGGAAGCGATTATTTTTTGAAAATTGTGAAAGATATTGAAAATTTATCTTCTAAAAATGTTGGAGAGTTTAAACTTACAAAAACGGATGTCGAAAATAATTATCGGATGTATAAGAAAACTGAATTTAATTTAAAAACCAATAGTTTGTCCGATGTTTATTTTCTTATTGGATTAAAGAACAATACACTTTTTCAGATGGCATTATCTAATTTTTTGGAACAAGATTATTTAGATATGGATACACTTTTTATCCAAACCTATTTAGATAACCAATGATTTGAATTAAAAAAAACATAATTTAATTCAAACTATCTTATTTTTGTAAAAAAACCTATGCACTTTATATCCGAAGATTTAGAACTTTATGTAGAAAACCATTCGCAAAACGAACCAGAATTATTGGTGAAATTATTTAAAGAAACGCATCAAAAAGTTCTGCAACCTCGCATGTTAAGCGGACATTTTCAGGGTAGAGTTTTAAGTATGTTATCCAAAATTATTCGTCCGGTTCATGTTTTAGAAATCGGAACGTATACCGGTTATGCTGCTTTGTGTTTGGCAGAAGGATTGCATCCAACAGGAACAATAGATACTATTGATGTAAAAGAAGAACTTATTTTTATACAACAAAAATACTTTGACCTATCACCATGGAAAAATCAAATTCATGCACATTTGGGAAGTGCTTTGGATGTGATTCCGACTCTGAATAAAAAATTCGACTTGGTTTTTATTGATGCAGATAAAGAAAATTATTTAAATTATTACGAAATGATTGTTCCGTTAATGAAATCTGGAGGAATAATATTATCTGATAATGTTTTATGGTCTGGTAAGGTTTTAGAACCAATTTCTGACAAAGATACTAGCACAAAAGTTTTGGTAGAATACAACCAACGTGTAAACACAGACGAACGTGTGGAAACTGTTTTGTTGCCTATTCGCGACGGTTTGACCGTGACTCGAGTTTTGTAAGTTCTGAAAGAGTAAACTTGCTGGATACGTAATAAAATAATTTCACAAATAACCATCCGAAAAATATTCCGAAAAGATAACCAACAAAAATATCTGCCGGAAAGTGCAAACCTAAATAAATGCGACTGTAAGCAAAAATTAGAGGGAAAATGAATAGTATGATTGCATATCTGTGGTAATTTCTGGAGATATTGTATACAAAAATTGCAGTTGCCATTGATGAAGTTGCGTGACCAGAATAAAAACTAAAACTGCTGCTTTTAGGGAGATTTTGACGTAATAAGTTCATAATATCTGGCGTATTGCAAGGTCTGAGTCTTTGAAAGTGATGTTTAAATAAATTACATGTTTGGTCTGCCACTAAAATTAGTAACGCTAAAAGTATAATTGCAATTATAAATCGTTTCCAACCGAATTTTTTGTACAGAATAAAAAATACTAAGGCAAAAAAAGGAAACCAATTGATTTGATTGGTAATGAATATCCAAAAACCATCAAATTGCGTCGAACCAAGAGAATTTAAATACACTAAAAGTTGCTTGTCTAAAGCAATTATTTTATCGAGCATTATTTTCTTCTTTTAATTGGTCCAGAAAGTAATTCAATATCTTCTTCTTGATCTTCTGGTTTTGGAGTAATTATAACATCGTCTGTTGCAGGATTTGCAGGTGTTACATTTGCACTTTTATTAACCGAATCTTTGATAGAATCGACCTCATCCGTAAAGCTGCTTGTTATTTGTTTAACAGAAGAGCGAATTTCATGTTCGTCTACACTTTTTTGAATTTCGCTTTTAATATCATTTGACGCATTTTTAACTTGCGCCATTACTTTTGCAAAGGTTCGCGCCGCATCCGGAATTCCTTTTGTCCCGAATAACATTAAAGCAATAATCACGATAAAAATTAATTCGCCACCGCCAATTCCGAACATGTTTTGTGATTTAAAGTTATTATATAAAGCAAAGATACTTAGAAATGGTTTGTATTTCAAAACTACTTCTAAGTATCCTTAAATTTTAACTCAATTTTAATTAATCAAATTTTGATTTTACTTCTTCTTTTGGCCAAGTATTGTTTGTAACGTCAATATCAGCAGTTTCTAAATTGGGATCAACTGTAATTTTTTTAATAACTTTTGAAGTTGCAAAAGTTCTGCTTACTTCTTTATCGTTCATTCTCCAGATTTGAGCTGGAAAATTATGCATTTCTGTAGAACCATCGTCAAACGTAAGTTGCACAATAATTGGCATTACTAAACCGCCTGGTTTATCAAATGTAACTTGATAAAAATATTTTGGTTCGTTTAACTTTGCTTTTTCAGCCGCAGTGAAATTTTCATTTACATAAGTATCTAAATCTTTAAAATCAGAAACTTTAAATGATTTATTCAATTCTGGTTTGTAATCTTCACTTCCATCCTCAATCATGTAAACATATTTGCCAGGATCGGTATCGCGACGTCTTCGGTTTTTCATAAACTCTGCAACTTTTTTAGAAGCTTCATTGCTTACGAAATATTTTTTTACTTCTTTAATTCCGATATCTGTATAATCTGTGCTATAAAACCATCCGCGCCAAAACCAATCTAAATCTACTGCAGACGCATCTTCCATAGTTCTGAAAAAATCTTCTGGAGTTGGATGTTTAAATTTCCAACGGTTTGCATAGGATTTGAAAGCATAATCAAATAATTCATGACCCATAATTGTTTCTCTCAAAATATTCAAAGCGGTTGCCGGTTTTCCGTAGGCATTATTTCCGAACTGACGGATACTTTCAGAATTGGTCATAATTGGTTCTAAACCTTGTTGGTCGCCTTTCATGTAAGGAACAATGTTTTTTGCTGGTCCACGACGAGATGGAAAATTAGGATCGAACGTTTTTTCTGCTAAAAATTCTAAAAAAGAATTCAAACCTTCGTCCATCCAAGTCCATTGGCGTTCGTCAGAATTTACAATCATCGGAAAATAATTATGTCCAACTTCGTGGCAAATTACACCTAACATTCCGTATTTAGTTTGGTCTGTGTATTTACCATTTTCGTCTGGTCGACCATAGTTCCAACAAATCATTGGATATTCCATTCCTTGGTCACGAGCATTTATAGAAATTGCTTTAGGATATGGATAGTCAAAGGTATAACTAGAATAGCTTTTTAAAGTATGTGCAACAATTCTTGTAGAATATTCTTCCCACAACGGATTACCTTCTTTTGGATATAGTGAAATTGCCATTACTGAACCTGTTCCCATTTTTACCGCCATGGCATCGTAAATAAACTTACGAGAAGTAGAAATTCCGAAATCACGAACATTTTCTGCTTTGAATTTCCATGTTTTTTTATCTGTAGAAAATCCTTTTTCACGAGCTTCTGCTTCTGCTTGGGTAACTACAATTACGGGTTTGTCAAAACTCTTTTCTGCTTGTTGGTAACGTTCTAATTGTGCTTTGGTAAAAACATCTTTTCTATTCAACAAATTTCCTGTTGCTTCTAAAATATGATCTGCAGGAACAGTAATATCTACTTCAAAATTTCCGAAAGGCAAAGCAAATTCACCTGAACCCCAAAACTGCATATTCTGCCAACCTTCTACATCGTTATAAACTGCCATTCTTGGATAGAACTGCGCTAAAACATACAAGTTATTTCCGTCTTTTTCAAATGGTTCGTAACCACTACGTCCGCCATCGGCGATATAATTATTGATGTTGTACCACCATTTGATATTAAAAACAAACTTTTCTCCTTTTTTTAATGGTTTTGGCATTTCTACACGCATCATCGTTTGGTTGATGGTATGCAAAAGCGCATTTCCTTGACTATCTGTAACAAATTCAATGTTAAAACCACCGTCAAAATCTGATTCTAAATATTTTCTAGAAAAACCACTAACAGGCATTGCCGGATCGGCTTTGCTGCTAGAAACTAAAGGAGTTAACGATTTTCTGGATTGTTGGTTTTGGTCTAATTGTACCCACAAATACTCTAAAGCTTCTTTGGCATTGTTGGTATAGGTGATGGTTTCGCGACCGTATAATTTAGTATTTTTATCGTCTAACTCCACTTCCATTTTATAATCCGCTTGCTGCTGATAGTATTCTGGACCTGGCGCGCCAGAAGCTGTTCGGTACATATTTGGCGTTGCAAATAAATCGTACATTTGTTTGAACTTGTCTGGATTTTTTTCGTTGGTTGTAGTTTTTTCTTGAGAAAATACTGGCGCTACAAGAAGTAAAAACGCAACCGAAAGTAATTTTGCTTGTAATTTCA
The DNA here is from genome assembly GCA_047636155.1 of Flavobacterium sp. Taxonomy (GTDB): domain Bacteria; phylum Bacteroidota; class Bacteroidia; order Flavobacteriales; family Flavobacteriaceae; genus Flavobacterium. Next base: position 20,221 of record JBLIJW010000017.1, read on the forward strand.
TTTAATAGAAGTAAAAAATTTTGGAGATAAATGTATTATTATTTTTGTGACTTAAAAAAAAGTTTTCAATTTAATTTCTGTTTAAAGTTCTCTGTAGTAAAAACTAACGAACCTTTTTTACTGTTAATATTGTATTGAATTATATTTTGCTGATCTGAATTGGCTTCTAATAAAATGCTATTGTTTAATTCAAATTCAGAAATTTTAGAAATATTTTCTATTTTTAAATAACAAATTACAACGTTAGTTTCTAATTCTTTAAACAAAAACTGTATTTTCTTATTTTGTCCGTTTATTTTTACGACTAATTTTTCTGCAAAATACTTCTTCAATAAAACCAGATCTTCTGGAGTTTCTTTATTAGATCCAAGATATGAAGTTATTTTATACTTTTTTTCTAAAGCAGTATTTAAATCATCTGCAAAAATTCTTGCAGTAATTTCCACTCTTTTTTTATTCGGAATATAATCTATCTGATAAATAGAGATGTAATATTTATGCAATCCAAACCCAAAAACAAAAGGCAAAACAAAAAGTATTAGTGCGTATTTATTTAAATTCCGAAATTTCGTTTTCATTCTTTATTTATTTATTTTTTTATATTCTTCAGCAACGTCTTTAAGAAAAAAAAGTGCTAAGTTTTTATTTTTGCTATTTAATGCAGCTACAAAATCTGGATTTTCAACTAAATAAAATTTAAAGCCTTCTATTTTTTCCATTGGAATTTTTAAAGTTTCGCTAAAATAGGCATCTTCGTAATAATTGGAAACTTTTTCCTTTGCAAATTCTTTTTTCTCAATTTCCAATTCGTCATTTAATCTTGAGGTTGTACCGTTTATTAAATTTATTAATCCTGTTATTCCAACACTCGCAGCGCTCAATCTTCTTTCTGCTGGTGTGTATACTTTTGGGTTTTTTGGCGACAAACCTAAACTTGCAGAATTAATTTTTTTAAACATATTAATTTCAACTTCCTCTAAAGTATTATTTTGAATTTTTAAATGGATAAAAACTTTTTGATTTTTAATATCTTCCTGTAAAAGGATGTAATTTATTTTTTGAAACTGCAACGAAGAAATAATAAGAGTATCGCCAACTGAAGCATTTATTGCAAACAATCCATTCATCTGAGTTAATGTAGATTGGGAAGTAGTTTGATTACGAACAGAAATGTTTTCTAAATCGGCATTGTCAAAGACAAGTTTTCCTTAAATGGTAATTAAATTAGCCTTTTGACTAAAAATAAAAATAGGGAAAAACAGAAATAAAAGTTTTATAAATTTCATATATAAAAGGTTATTCTTAATTCAATTTTTTATATTCTTCAACAATTTCAAATATCAAAAAATTAGCTAAATTTTTATTTCCATTATCCATAGCGGCTATAAACTCTTGTTTGTCCAGCAAATAATATTTAAACTCTGAAACTTTGTCCCTGGGTAATTTTAAGACTTTCTCGAAATAAGAATCTTTATAATATTCAGAAATTTTTTTGAGTAAAATTTCTTTTTTTTCTACTTCTAATTCTTTTTTTTCTATTTCTAGAAGTGTTTTATTTACTTTCGATTGTCTTGGTAATTGGTTTTTTTTTACATAAATAACGTTCGAAACGCCTGGAAAACTCATTCCACTTGAAGGAATTAATACAGGAATATGATTATCTAAATAACTGTTTGTTATAAGGTTACTTTCTATTGGTGGATAATTTAACTTTCCATCTGAAATTAACCCTAAAGTTTTAGAATTTAGTTTTTTTAATAATTCAATTTGGATTTCGTCTAAAGCAACATTTTGAACTTTTAATGGAATATAAATGCGCTTTTTTTCGATCGCTTCATACTTAACAACATAGATTGTTTTTTCAAACTGCAAAGAAGAAACCATTAATGTATCGCCTTCGGAACAATTGATAGTAAAAAACCCAAAGTTTCGCGAAACGCTAGATTGCTTAGCGTTGAGATTATAAATATTAATTCCCTCTAAATCTGCTTTTTCACAAATTAATTCGCCTTTTACAGAAGTGTAAGTTTTTACTTGACTCAAAACCAAAAAAGGAAAAAACAACAATAAAATTTTAAAATTAACCAAGGTGTTTTTATATTTCATTTTCAATTACTTAGGCATACTTTTTTTATATTCTTCGGCAATTTCAAACAATAAAAATTTAGTTAGATTTTTATTTTTACTTTCTATAGCTTTTATGAAAACAGCATCTTCAACCACATAAAACTTAAATCCCGCAACTTCATCTTTTTTAAATTTAAGAATATCTGTATAATAAGAATCTTCAAAATAATCTTCTAATTTTTTTAAAGCAAATTCTTTCTTTTCGACTTCTACTTCTTTTTTCAATTGCTTTGTTCTACCACTAACTGCATTTAGAAATCCATCAATATCCATTCCTCCAAACGGAATCAATAATGGGCTATACCAATGTAATTCTCCTGCAGTTTTTAATTTTCGTTCTGCTGGAGTATATACTTTTTGGTTTTTCGGAACCAAACCGAGACTTTTACTAGTAATTTTCTTGAACTGATTTATTTCAACTTCATTTAAAGTCGTATTTTGAATTTTGAGCGGAAGAAAAAGTTTTTTTCTGTCAAAATCTGTTTGTTTTATTACATATTTTGTTTTTTCAAACTGTAGTGAAGATACCAACAATGTATCGTTAACTGCAACATTTATGTTAAAGTAACCATACATTTGTGTAGTTGTAGATTGGGATTGATTTAAATTATAAATATAAATCCCTTCCAGATCGGCATTATCAAAAACAAGTTTTCCTTGAATATCAATCGTTGTCTTGTTTTGACAAAACACCAAAAATGGGAAAAATAAAAGGATTAATCTATAATTATACAATGGATAAATAAATAAATAGTTTTACACTTGTAAAAGTATTTGAAATTGCTTCAAAACTACCTTATACAAGGTTTTAAAGTTTTGTTAATTAATAAAAAATAGACTATTTCAAAATTTAAAAAAATGAAAAATATAATAATAGCAAGTACCTCAACCTTATTTGGTGGTTCTTATTTAGATTATTTACTTCCTGAAATTAAAAAATTATTTGCTAAATGTGAAAGCATCATTTTTATTCCGTTTGCTCGACCTGGAGGCATTTCACATGATGAATATACTTTAAAAGTGTCAGAAGCTTTTAAAATAATAGGGATTGCAGTTAAAGGTTTGCATGAATTTGAAGACAAGCAAAAGGCAATTGAAAATGCAGAAGGAATTTTTACTGGAGGAGGAAATACTTTTTTATTAGTAGACATGCTTTACCAACATAAAATTATCGAAAAAATTACGGATGTAGTTATTAATGGAACTCCTTATTTAGGCACAAGTGCTGGAAGTAATATTACAGGATTGACAATGCAAACAACTAATGACATGCCAATTGTATATCCGCCAAGTTTTCAAACATTACAATTAGTACCGTTTAACTTGAATCCTCATTTTTTAGATGCAGACAGTCAGAGCAAACACATGGGAGAATCTAGAGAAACTAGAATTAAAGAATTTCATGTATACAATAAAATTCCGGTTATAGGCTTAAGAGAAGGAAGTTGGTTAGAAGTAAAAGGAGAAAAAATAATCTTGAAAGGTGATTTTAAGGCTGTATTATTTGAAAGCGGAAAAACAGCTGTAGAAATAGAATCTGGAACGGATTTATCACCAATTGGAATATAAAAAAACCCCCTAAATTAGGAGGACTTTTTAAGAGCGGAAGACGAGGCTCGAACTCGCGACAACCAGCTTGGAAGGCTGGAGCTCTACCAACTGAGCTACTTCCGCATTTCAAAAAGAAATAATACCTCTTTTTGAGACTGCAAATATACTACTTGTTTTTGTTTGTACAATTTTTTTTTAAAAAAATAATATTCTAAAATATTTTGTTTAACCTAACTATTTTGTAACCAATTTAAAATTAAAAAGTTATAACTTTAATCCTTTGTTTAAAAAAATGATTACTACAAAAAAAATATCTTCGAAAGACACACTTTTATTGCGGAATGAGGTACTTCGACCCGGAAAATTAAGAGAAGAATGCATTTTTGATGGCGATGATGATCTTTCAACTTTTCATTTGGGATTATTTTTAAATAATAAACAAGTAGGGATTTTGTCTGTTTTTCAGAGTTCTAATCTCTACTTTTCAGAATCACTGCAATACCAACTCCGCGGAATGGCAATATTAAATGAATATAGAAATAAATCGTTAGGAGCAAAATTAATTGAAGAAGCTGAGTTAATTTTATCCTCATTAAACGCAGAACTTATTTGGTGTAATGCCAGACAAACAGCAGAAAATTTCTACAAAAAACACCAATATAAAAGTTACGACGAATATTTTGAAATAAAAGAAATAGGGTTGCACCTAATTATGTTTAAAAAGTTGCTATATAAATAATGAAACATATTTATCTCATACTAATTTGCTCAATCGTCTTAGTTTCTTGCTCCAAAAACAAAAAGGAAGCCGATTCAAACGCATCCATATTTGGTGGAATTTCCTTATTTGAAAGCAATGAAATAACAATTGATACTTCTTTAATTGCTTCATATAAAGATATCGATTTGTCAGGAATTTATAAAGAATTTGGCTCAGAAACTATCTGGAATGAAGATAATTTGCGCAAATCTGCCTTAGATATTTTATTAAATACAGAAAAAGACGGTTTATTATCTAAAAATTATAGTGCATCAATTTTAGAAGATTTGAATAAATCATACCCTTCTTTATCCGATTCAACAAAAATTAATTTTGATTTATTACTCACCTTAAATTTAAAAACTTTTTTTCGCCATTTATATTCAGGAAGATTTAAACCAAAAGATATTTATAACGATTGGGACTTGCCAGAAAATAATTTTGATGTAGTTCTGGTTTTGAAAGATGCAATACTTGCTAAAAATTTAAAGGAAGCATATACATTTTGCGAACCAAAAAATAAAACCTACCAACAATTGAAGTTGGCATTAATCGAAATTAAAAAACTCCCAAAAGATACTATTGCTAAAATTCAATTAAAAGAAAAATTAGTTGCTTTAAAACAAAATAAAGAAGTCATAACGATTAAGCAACGATTACAATATTGGAACGATGCAAAATTTGATACGTTAACTGCATTTTTTGACAAACAAATGTTGGTTGGATTAAAAAAATTTCAGAAAAGACACGGATTACTTGCAGATGGTATTATAGGAAATTCTACTTTAAAGGCATTAAATTATTCCCAACAACAAAGAGAAGAACAAATCACTGCAAATCTTGAAAGATGGCGCTGGTTTAAAAGAGATTTTGGTGATAATTATTTACTTTTAAATATTCCAGATTACAAATTATTCGCAATTAAAGACAAAGACACAGCGCAAATTCAGCGTATTGTTGTAGGAAAAAGTACGCGTAAAACCCCTATTCTCGAATCGAAAATTTCTAATATCGTATTAAATCCAAATTGGACTGTTCCGCCAACTATTCTAAAAGAAGATGTTTTCCCTTTAGCAATAAAAGACAAAGGAACTTTTGCTAAAAAAGGTTTGAATGTAGTTAATAATAAAGGAGAAACCGTAAACCCATATTCCTGGAAAATAGAAGATGCATGGAAATACAAATACGTTCAAAACCCAAGTAGAAATAATTCTCTAGGCTTAATGAAGATAAACTTTCCTAACAAACATTCTGTTTACTTACATGATACTAATCATAGAGATTATTTTGACATTCACAAAAGATCTTTAAGTTCTGGATGTGTGAGATTAGAAAAACCCTTAACAATGGCGGCTTATTTACTAAATGATAGTATTAAATGGAATATTCAAAAAATAAGAGATACTACCGATATTAGACATTATAATAAAATCCGGAATGAAAAACAGCTGAAGATAGAAGAAAAAAACCGAAAACTAATTGCAAAAAATCCAGATTTGATTATGGAAGAAAAAATACTTCCAAAATCAAAATTACTCACTACAAGTATTCCTATCCAAACAAAAATAAATATTTATCAATACTATTGGACAGCTTGGAGCAAAGATAATACGCTTCATTTTAGAGAAGATATTTATTCTTTAGATCACCTCTTGTTCGAAAGACTTGATAACTAACTTTGATTTATGAAGATATTCGTTTGAAGGATGGTAAATAAATAAACAAGATTTATTTTTTATAGTTTGGATAATTTCTTTAGTTTGTTTTACCGGTATTGCAGGACAACCAAAACTTCTGCCCAATCTGTTATTGTTTGCGATAAAAGATTGCGAAACATAATCTGCTCCATGAATGACTATTGCTCTTTTTCTAGCATTATCATTTATGCCAGCTTCCATACCGTCTAGTTTTAAACTCAATCCGTGACTTCCAATATACGTTTCGCCAGTTACATAAAAACCTAAACTACTTCGGTGGGATTCGTTTTTATTAGAAAAATGTTCTGCATATTCTAAACCAGTATTTTGTCCGTGAGCAACCAAAGTATTAACCAAAATTTCTCTAGTGTTCATATCAATTATCCAAAGTCGATTTTTTGAAGAACTTATAGAAAAATCAATAATAGTTAGTAAGTTATTTTGAATTTTACCATTTGCCTGTAGATTTTCAAACCCTTTAAATGCTATTGCAAAGGTTTCAAAGTTTGGTAAATTAAAATTATGAGATTCGATTAATTGGTAAAAACTAGATACTTTATTAACCTTTTTTACTTCTGCGAAATTTTTAACCGGCAAGGCAACCTTGGTATTTAATTTTGGTGAGAAAGAAGTACAAATTAAAATAAGAAAAACAAAACGAAATAATTTCATATGATAATGTTTAAGTAAAAGATAGACTTGGGGTTGACAAACATATATAAAAAAATAATGTAACCGAATCCTTGAACGCAAAAATGCCGCCAAATTGTAAATTTTAACGTTTATTACCTTATTTATGGAAATTTTATGACAAAATTCCTACATTTTGTAACAAAATTTGTAGGTCATAAATATTTTCAATAACGCTTTATGACTTATTATTTTGTAGAAAATAATTATATATTTGTAGTCTAATCAACACCAATGCCTTATAAATCAATACTAATATTTGCTTTACTAATTATTTCAAAAAGCGGCTATTCACAAACTCCAAAAAAGAGCGTAACTGCAAAATTCATAGAAGACAAAATCACCATTGATGGTAAATTAGACGAAGCTAATTGGCAAAACGCAGATATTGCAACAGATTTTGTTTATTTATTTCCAGAAAACGGAAAACCCGCACCTAAAAATTTAGAAACTCAAGTTAAAGTCCTCTATGATAATACCGCTATTTATATTGGTGCATATTTAAAAGACGACGAGCCAAATAAAATAAGAAAAGAACTTACCCAACGAGATAATTTTGGAGTAGCCGAACATTTTGGAGCGTTAATAAATGGATTCAATGACGGACAACAAGATTTTAGATTTTATGTAAGTTCTGCCGGAGTTCAAATTGATGTTTTGCATACAGACAATGACGGAGAAGACGATTCCTGGAACGCCATTTGGGAAAGTAGTGTAAAAATTGTAGACGATGGTTGGGTTGTAGAAATGAAAATTCCTTATGCTGCATTGCGTTTTCCTAAAAGTGACGTGCAAACTTGGGGAATTAATTTTTACCGCGAACACCAAAGAGAACGACAGCAATTTACTTGGAGTTGGATTGACAATAAAATTAATTCGGAAACAAATCAAGCCGGAATTTTAACTGGAATTCAAAATATAACTACTCCTACCCGATTATTTTTTATTCCCTATACTTCTTCATATTTAAGTAGTAGCAAAACTCAAAAAACCAAAGGAGAAATTAAAGGCGGATTGGATATTAAATACGGAATTAATGATGCTTTTACTTTAGATGCTATTTTAGTTCCAGATTTTGGACAAACTGCTTTTGACAATGTCGTTTTAAATCTTGGTCCGTTTGAACAACAATTTCAAGAAAACCGCCCTTTTTTTACAGAAGGTACTGAATTATTTAGCAAAGGCGATTTGGTTTACTCCAGAAGGATTGGTGGTGAACCGGCATTGGATTACAATTCGTTTCAAAATTTAATTGGTCCTAATAAAGAAATTACAGAGTTTCCAGAAAAAGTTAATTTACTTAATGCCTTAAAGGTTTCTGGGAGAACGAAAGGCGGCTTAGGAATCGGAATTTTAAATGCAATTACAGAAAAAACTTCTGCCAAACTAAAAGACAATACAACTCAAGAAACCAGCGAACAAACTTTAGAACCTCTTGCCAATTACAACATTCTAGTTTTAGACCAACGTTTCAACCAAAATTCTTCTGTAAGCTTAATAAACACAAACGTTACCAGAAACGGAACGTTTAGAGATGCAAATGTAACAGGAGCATTATTCGATTTAAATACAAAAGCAAATACCTATAATTTACGAGGAGATTTTAAATATAGTTACATCAATGATTTTTTCGATTTAGAAAATAAAAAAGGAATAAATACTTCAATTTATGCAGCCGAAACGAGCGGAAAATTTAGATTTGGTATCGGTGCACAATATGTTTCTAACGATTGGGACAATAATGATTTAGGAATTAATTTTCAAACCCATTATCATGCAGTTTATGCCAATACAAGTTATAGAATTTTAACTCCGACCAAAATTTTCAATTCCTTCAGCATATTTAATAATTTTTATGCAGAATTTGATAATAGAACCGGTCGTGTACAGGAAGCAAACTTAAATGTAAACAGTAATTTTACAACCAAGAAAAACGATTATTTTAATTTTGGGTTTAGTTCAACTCCAATAGACACCTATGATTTCTATGAAGCTAGAACTTTAAATGAAAGTCAATTTTTAACCATTCCAAAACGAATTAATTTCTTTAGTTACATTTCTACTAATTATGCCCGTAAGTTCGCAATTGATTTTAATCCAAGTTATGGTTTCCATGATCAATACAAACGAGTTAATTACGGTATTTTTATTAGTCCGAGATACCGTTTTTCTGATAAAATTTCGCTTATTTATGCCTTTAATTACACTCGACAAAACAATAATATAGGATATATTGATAGCAATGCCTTAACAGATGAAGTGTATTTGGCACGACGAAATAGAATTACCTACATTAACACACTTATTGGTAAATACACCTTAAATAGTGATATGAATTTGGCTTTAACCATTCGTCATTATTGGAGTTATGCAGACAACAATAGAATTTTTACCTTACAAGATAATGGCGATTTAGTAACAAATACAGCGTATACTATTAATCAAAACAGCAATTTTACCACATGGAATTTAGATTTATCCTACTCTTGGTGGTTCGCACCAGGAAGTCAAATTTCTGTTTTATATCGTAATAATTCTGCCATTTTTCAGCGAGAATTCGCTAGAGATTTTAGATCTAATCTTACCGGAAATTTAAATAATGAAAATTTAAATCATATTTTATCCTTTAGTATTCGCTATTTTATAGATTACAATAGTTTGAAAAGAAAAAAATAATAAATCTACCATATTCAACTAAAAATCCAAATAAATATATTTTAATTGGGATTTCTTTTTTTTCAAATGCAGTATATTTGTTATTCAAAACAAGCAATCATGAATAATAAAGTACTACTGATGATTTTGGATGGTTGGGGAAAATCGCCAGACCCAAAAGTTTCTGCAATAGATAATGCTAACATTCCTTTTATAAATAGTCTTTACACAAAATATCCTAGCGCACAATTGCGCACAGATGGATTGCATGTTGGTTTGCCAGAAGGCCAAATGGGAAATTCAGAAGTTGGGCACATGAATTTAGGCGCAGGCCGAATTGTGTATCAAGATTTAGCAAAAATTAATTTAGCGGTCAAAAATGACACCCTTAAAGACGAAAAACCTTTAATAGATGCCTTTAAATATGCTCAAGAAAACAATAAAAAAGTACATTTATTAGGTTTACTTTCTGACGGTGGCGTGCACTCACATACTTCCCATTTATATTCTTTACTAGAAGCAACACAAAACTTTGGTCTGCAAAATGTATTTGTACATGCTTTTACAGATGGCCGCGATGTCGATCCAAAATCGGGAGCAAATTACATCAAACATTTAGAAAATTACTTGACAAATACCAATGCAAAATTAGCTTCTGTTATAGGTCGATATTATGCAATGGATAGGGACAAACGTTGGGAAAGAGTAAAACTAGCTTATGATTTATTAGTAAATGCATCTGGTAAATATTCTACAGATGCGTACTTAGATATTTTAGAAAGTTATGACAATTCTGTAACAGATGAATTTATAGAACCCATTTTAATGGTCGATTCTAAAACCCATCCAATTGCAACTATAGAAGACGATGATGTTGTAATTTTCTTTAATTTTAGAACCGATCGTGGTCGCGAATTAACCGAGGCTTTATCTCAAAAAGATTTTCATGAATACAACATGCACAAAATGAATTTGTATTACGTAACCATGACAAATTACAACGATACTTACACTAATGTTCACGTTATTTATGATAAAGATAATATTACCCAAACACTTGGCGAAGTTTTAGAGAAAAATCATAAGAAACAAATTCGTATTGCAGAAACAGAAAAATATCCGCATGTAACTTTTTTCTTTTCTGGTGGACGCGAATTACCGTTTATCGGAGAAACTCGTATTCTTAAAAATTCACCAAAAGTTCCTACCTATGATTTGCAACCAGAAATGAGCGCGTTTGAACTTACAGATGCTTTAGTTCCTGAAATTGAAAAAGGAGAAGTAGATTTTATTTGTTTAAATTTTGCAAATGGTGATATGGTTGGTCATACTGGCGATATGCAAGCAGCAATTAAAGCTTGCGAAGCGGTAGATACTTGCGTACATAATGTAATTAACGCGGCTTTGGCAAATGATTACGTAACCTTAGTAATTGCAGATCATGGCAATTGCGAAACAATGATCAATCCAGACGGAAGTCCAAATACAGCGCATACAACCAATCCAGTTCCGATTATAGCAATTGCAAATCAGCAAATTCTGATACATGACGGAGTTTTAGGAGATATTGCTCCAACCATTCTAGAACTTATGGGAATTCAAAAACCCGATGTAATGACAGGAAAATCATTACTGTAAAAACAATAAACTATCTAAAAATCAACTTTTATCAAGTTGATTTTTTTTAAATAAAAGTTAAAATTTCATAATTAATAGTATTACTATTAAATCTGCATATATTTGTACTTTAATTAATTATTTAACTATTACACTTAATCCTTATGAAAAATTTAATCATCCTGCTTCTCGTTACGAGTGTCTGTTCGGTTAGTTTTAGTCAGACTAAAAAATTAAATGTTAAACAAACAAAAACCGCCACTGTAGACTCTGTGAAATGGAAAAAAGAGTATTATATTATTAATCGAGATTCTGCCTACGGCGATCCACGAATTGGAATTAAAAAATTAATGGGCGGAAACAAACGCTTTGTGGAAAGAAAAACTGTAAAACCTCGCCAAGATATGAGCACAGTTAAAAAATTAGAAATGGGTCAAGAACCTTTTGCAACCATTGTTGGTTGTTCTGATTCTCGAGTTCCAAACGAAATAATTTTTGATCAAGGTTTTGGAGATTTATTTATTATCCGAACTGCTGGGCAAGTTTCTGCGGCAGCATCTTATGGCAGTATGGAATTCTCCGTTTTAAAACTAAAAACAAAATTAATTGTGGTACTTGGTCATACAGAATGCGGTGCAGTTGCCGCGGCAGTCGATAGACCAGAAAATGTGCCCGGACATATTGTAACGCTAATTAACGAAATTAAACCAGCCGTGGCAAAATGTGCTCATTTGCCGGGTAATCCTGTTAACAATGCAGTTCGTCAAAATGTGATAGATCAAGTAATGAATTTACGAGATTTAGATCC
>JBLIJW010000018.1:0-31020 GCA_047636155.1 Flavobacterium sp.
TTTCTCTTTCAGCATAACTTGGAACTCCAAGAATCTTTTCTTGAGTTACTAATTTACCTTTTCCGTTTCCTTTTACACCATGACAAATAGCACAATAAATTTCAAAAAGCTCTTTGGCTTTTGTTTCATCATACTCTTGAAATCCTTGTGGAATGGTAGTTATATTTTTAGATGCTAAATAACTATCGTTATCATTCGCTAATTCGTAAGGAACATATCCTCTTTTAATACTTCCAACCGGAGGTAATTGCCCTTCTTTGCCTTTTAAACCATTAGGAGAATTAAAAGCATCCGATTCTGCATAGGTTTCATATCCAACAGATTCATACATGTTAGGGAAATATTGGTAATTGGGCTTTTTATCGCTATGGCAAGAAACCATTGCAAAAACGAAACCTGTTACTATAAAAATTTTAAAAACACTTTTCATAATTTAATGCTTATCAATTATCTTAACTTCTACTGCACCGGTATTTTTAAAAAAAGAAGTTAATAATTCTTCATTATCATTCACTGAAACTTCCATTAAAAAATGGTCATCTGTTGTTCGTACATCTGGATTTTCTGCTTGCTTGAAAGGCCATAATTTACTTCTCATGTAAAAAGTAATTACCATTAGATGCGCTGCAAAAAACACAGTTAATTCAAACATAACCGGTACAAAAGCAGGCATATTTTGAATATAAGAAAAACTTGGTTTTCCTCCAACATCTTGCGGCCAGTCTTGAATCATAATATAATTCATCATTACCGTTGCTACCGTTAAACCAATACAACCATAAATAAAGGAACAGATTGCAAGTCTAGTTGGTGCCAATCCCATTGCTTTATCTAATCCGTGAACAGGAAAAGGAGTATAAATTTCTTCAATATGATGATGTGCTAGACGGGTTTGCTTAACAGCATCCATAAGGACATCATCGTCATTGTATATAGCGTGTATAACTTTATTGCTCATAGCGATACTAATGTTTATCTGAATGATTATGATTTAGTTCTCTTTGTCTTTTATAATTTTGACCAGAAGATTTTAAAATAGTTTTAACTTCTGCTTGCGCAATAACTGGGAAGGTTCTTGCATAAAGTAGAAATAAAACAAAGAAGAATCCTATAGTTCCGATAAAAATACCAATATCTACAAAGGTTGGTGAGAACATTGTCCAAGAAGAAGGTAAATAGTCTCTATGTAACGAGGTTACAATAATTACAAATCGTTCAAACCACATTCCTATATTTACAACAATAGAGATTATAAAAGAGAACATGATACTTGTACGTAATTTTTTAATCCACATAAATTGAGGCGAAAAAACATTACACGTCATCATCGACCAATATGCCCACCAATATGGACCAGTTGCTCTATTTAAGAAAGCATATTGTTCGTATTCAACACCAGAATACCATGCCATAAATAATTCAGTAATGTAGGCAACACCCACAATAGAACCAGTAATCATGATTACAATGTTCATTAACTCGATATGCTGAATTGTAATATAGTCTTCTAAGTTTGAGACTTTTCTCATAATGATAAGAAGCGTATTCACCATTGCAAAGCCAGAAAAAACCGCTCCAGCAACGAAATACGGCGGGAATATGGTTGTATGCCAACCAGGAACAATTGATGTTGCGAAATCAAAAGATACGATGGTATGCACAGACAAAACCAAAGGTGTTGCTAAACCTGCGAGTACAAGAGATACTTCTTCAAAACGTTGCCAATCTTTTGCTCTTCCACTCCATCCAAAACTTAAAATCGAATATATTTTTTTATTGAAAGGAGTAATTGCTCTATCGCGTAACATTGCAAAATCTGGAAGCAATCCTGTCCACCAAAAAACTAATGAAACAGATAAGTAAGTAGAAATTGCAAAAACATCCCAAAGTAAAGGAGAATTAAAATTAACCCATAAAGAACCGAATTGATTTGGTATTGGAACTACCCAATATGCTAACCATGGACGACCCATGTGGATAATTGGAAACAAACCAGCTTGTACAACTGAGAAAATAGTCATGGCTTCTGCTGATCTATTAATCGCCATTCTCCATCTTTGGCGAAATAACAATAATACCGCAGAAATTAGAGTACCAGCGTGACCAATACCAACCCACCAAACGAAGTTAGTAATATCCCAAGCCCAACCAACAGTTTTGTTTAATCCCCAAGTTCCAATTCCGGTAGATATAGTGTAAATTATGCAACTAACTCCCCAAAGGAAAGCTATTAATGCAATGCTAAATACAGTCCACCATTGTTTATTTGCTTTACCTTCAACTGGCGCGGCAACATCAACTGTTATATCGTGATAAGATTTATCACCAATAACTAAAGGTTTTCTAATGGGTGCTTCGTAGTGAGACGACATATTCCTTAATTATTTATTCTTAATTTAATTTTTTACTAGGTATTTCTAACTTTAACATGGTAAAACACATTCGGTTTTGTTCCTACATGCTCTAACAAATGGTACATTCTGCTTTCGTCTGCAAGTTTGGCTATTAAAGATTCTTTATCATTTACATCACCAAATTTCATAGCTCCTTGCGTACATGCGTTAGAACAAGCAGTTTGGAATTCTCCATCTACAACAGTTCTTCCATCACGTTTTGCATCTAGAATTGTTTTTTGTGTCATTTGTATACACATAGAACATTTCTCCATAACACCACGAGAACGCACATTTACATCTGGATTTAAAACCATACGACCTAAATCATCATTCATGTGGAAATCAAATTCACTATTTTTATTATATAAAAACCAGTTGAAACGACGTACTTTATAAGGACAATTGTTTGCACAATACCTTGTACCTACACAACGATTATACGCCATGTGGTTTTGACCTTGACGCGAGTGCGAAGTTGCAGCAACAGGACAAACTGTTTCGCAAGGTGCATGATTGCAATGTTGACACATTACTGGTTGAAAAGCTACCTGCGGGTTATTCGCTGGACTTTCCATTTCACCAAAACCACCTAGAGAACCATTATCTCCAAACAAACCATCAAACTCTTCTTTTTTCTTATTATCACCAGCGAAAGTATCTTCAGAAGAATAATATCTATCAATACGCAACCAATGCATATCTCTACTTCTTCTTATTTCAGATTTACCAACCACAGGAACATTATTTTCTGCATGACAAGCAATAACACAAGCGCCACAACCAGTACAAGCATTTAAATCTATAGACAGGTTAAAATGATGCCCGACAGAACGATCAAAAGGTTCCCACAAATCTACTGACGTTGCTTCAACTTCTTTGTGATCCAAAGAAACCATAGGAACTGGGTTCCAAATCTTAGCATCTTTTGTATTAAAAACTTCTAAAGTAGTTTCTTTAATAATATCTCCTCTACCCATTAAGGTTTTTTGACCTTGAACACAAGCAAATTCGTATCCATCACCAGATTTCTCAATCTTGACAGATTGTATGTTGTTAAAGTTGTTATAAAAAGCAAAAGCATTTACACCAACTTGCATTTCTTCTTTGAGCGCCGCATTTTTACCGTAACCAAAAGACAAACCAACAGTTCCGTTTGCTTGACCTGGTTGAACAATTACAGGTACATTTTCTAATTTTAATGACCCAACTGTAATATTTGCAGTACTACCATTTAAGCCACCGTTTGCAACAATTTCATTTGAGATTTCTAGTTTCTTTGAATCCTCAATAGAAAGAGTAAGATAGTTATCCCAAGAAACTCTCGTAATTGGATCTGGAAATTCTTGAAGCCATGGATTATTAGCTTGTTGCCCATCACCCATTCCGGTTTTAGTATATAAAACTAATTCAAAATCTCCTACTGCTTTAGATGCGGCTAAAGTTGAAGCTGCAGTTGCATAGTCAGCAGTTCCTCCAGATAAGCCAGAAGCTGCACCAGATGAAACTCCGTCGTGAACTGCCTGATTCCAAGATTTACCATTTAAATAAGCGCCAGAATTTGACTTTACATAATCGTAATATGAACCAGAATTCCCATTCCAAGACATTAAAGCTTCTTGAAATTGTTTTGTATTAAATAAAGGACGGATGGTAGGTTGAACAATGGAGTAAGAACCTTTTTTTAAAGAATGATCATTCCATGATTCTAAATAATGTGGTGCTGCTGCTGCGATGGTAACTTTTTCTGCAGTTTCATCTTCTTTCATAGAAAAGGCAACCGATAAAGCAACTTTCTTTAATCCCGCTTCAAATTCTTTTGAATTTGCCAAAGTATAAACCGGATTAACACCAGACATAATTAGAGCATGAACCATACCAGCGTTCATGTCTTTAACTAATTGAATAACATCAGAATCTTTTCCTTTTCGAACTAATCTGGTTCCACCTGCTAAAGCATCACTATTTAATATTTGGTTAATTGCAATAACCAATAATTGTGCGTTTTTATCTTGAATTCCAGAAACAAGAAGCCCTCTATTTTTGGCACTTCTTAATTGTTCTGCTGCTTTCATTACAACTGCTTCATTCTCTAATTTAGCAGTAGGAACAGAAGAGTTAGTTAAAACGTTATATATTTTTACTAATGCCAATTTTTGATTCGATACAGTCATAGCGACTCTTTTATCTGCGGCTGCACCTGAAAGTGTCATGTTTGCCTCAAATTGGAAATGTTTCACCATTTTTCCAGCTTTAGGAACCCGCACTTTAGAATATCCAGAATCAAAATTACCACCTTGCCAATCTCCCAAGAAATCTGCTCCTATTGAAACAATCACTTCAGAAGCTTTAGAAAAGTCATAATTAATTAAAGCTCTTTCTCCATAAACAGTTTGATACGCATCTAAAGCACTAGATTCTGAGATAGAATCTAATACTACATGCTTTGAATTTGGATTATTTCCCAAAAATTCTGCTACTAATTTTTCAGAAGACGGACTAGCTAAAGTATTAGTTAATAATACAATTTGCTTTCCGTTTGCAATTTTTAAGGAATTTTTTATTTTGTTGTTAACATCACTCCAAGAAGCATCTTTAGCATTTATTTTTGGTCCTTTAAGTCGCATGCTGTCGTATAGAGACAATACCGAAGCATGTACTCTAGCGTTGGCTCCAAAACTTGAGCCGTCAATTTTATTATTCTCAATTTTGATTGGTCGACCTTCCCTAGTTTTTACTAAAAGGTTTGCAAAATCATAACCATCAAACATGGTGGTCGCATAAAAATCTGATACGCCAGGAATTATAGAATCTGGCTGAACAACATAAGGAATTGATTTTACAACCGGACCTTCACAAGCAGCTAACGAAGCAGCGGCAGTTGTAAAACCGACGTATTTTAGAAAATCTCGACGAGTAGTTGATGAAGAAGATAAAGAATCATTAGAAAGAAATTCCTCTGTTGGAATTGGTTCAACGAATTCGTTATTTCTAAGCGTCTCAACAATAGAACTATTTTCGTCTAGTTCGGCAACACTTTTCCAGTATTTTTTGTTAGATGACATTGTATATAAATATTAGCTTCTTAATAAATAAATTAATAGTGGCATTTACCACATTCTAAACCTCCCATTTGTGCTGCAGTCAATTTGTCTACACCATATTTTTTAGAAAGTTCTGCATGAATCTTATCGTAGTAGGCATTCCCTTCCATTTTAACTTCTGTCTCGCGGTGGCAATTAATACACCATCCCATTGTTAAAGGAGCGAACTGCTTTTGAATTTCATAAGTTTGAACTTCTCCATGACATTTCTGACATTCAATACCTGCAACAGCAACATGCTGTGAGTGATTGAAATAAACGAAATCTGGTAAATTGTGAATACGAACCCATTTAACTGGTTTAGTTTTACCTGTATATTTTTGCGAAGTTACATCCCAACCAACTGCTTCATATAATTTTTTAATTTCACCATCATAAAAAGCTTTAGAATATTCTGCAGTTCCGGTAGTATCAGAAACTTGTGCAATACTCTTATGGCAATTCATACAAACATTTAAAGATGGTATTCCTGCATGTTTACTAACCCTAGCAGATGAGTGACAGTATTTACAATCAATCCCATTGCTTCCTGCATGAATTCTGTGTGAGTAATGGATTGGTTGGATAGGAGCATAATTTTGATCGACACCTATTTGCATAAAGAAACCGTATACAAAATAAGCACTACCAAGCATAAGTGCAATTACAGAAAGCAATATAAGAAATTGATTTTTTGCAAATGCTCTTGGAATATTTAAGAAATCAATTTTCTTTGTGTTTGTTTCAATTCCGCTTGCTTTTGAAACTTTAGTTAGAACGTTATTAACTAAAAATAGAGTAGCTATTAGTAAAAGTAATACTACTGAAAGCAATCCTAAAACCAATGGACTTGAACCACCAGAACCAGTTGGCGCATCACCAGTAGGCAGTGTTCCCGGAACTGCAGCAACCGCAACGGCCTTTGGAGTGTCTGTATAAGCAATGATATTATCTATATCTGTTTTAGACAATTCTGGAAAAGCTGACATTACAGAAGGCTTGTATTCTGCCCAAAGCTTATTTGCTTCGGCATCTCCAGATTTTATCAATGCAGAGCTATTTACAATCCATTTGTAAAGCCATTCTTTACTATGTCTTGCAGAAACCCCGCGTAGTGCCGGACCGGTCATTTTATTATCTAAATTGTGACAAGCTGCACATTTAGCATTAAATAATTGTTTTCCAACAACTGCATCTCCAGATCCGGCATCTGCCACTGGCGCGACAACTGCTGCTGCGGTTGCTGCTGCTGGAGCAGCTTCTTGTGCAAATGTGCTAAACGAAATAGTTAGCATAAGTGCTAATCCGAACAAATAAATTCTGGAAATCGAATTATGGTTACCCACGTTTTTCATATTGTAAATGATTATCGACTAATTTTGGTATGATATTTTATATAACTTAAAAAAAGACAACGACTTTTTTCAAAACTTGCACAAAAATACGACTTCTACACTATTCTCAAAACCCTAATTAACCCTTAATTATTAATTTATATTAATTCTAAATAACAAACCCATTTTGCATTTATTAAACTTGTCTTACATTTGTATTAAAATCAAAACATTATGCTATCTAAAACTTTAAAAAGTCCTTTATATTTAACACTAACAAGCTTGTTTATATTGTCTATAAATAGCTCTTTGGGGCAACAAATTACCGTTCAACAAGACCCAAAATTTGAACAATTACTACAAGATCGCAAAAAGCTGGTAAGTTCTGCTACAACATCTATTAATTTCAAAATTCAGATTTTTAATGGTTCAAGTACTGAATCCAAAAAGATATTAATTGACTTTAAAAATCAGTTTAAAAATCAAGATGCAACGATTGTTTTTAGTACCCCTTTGTATAAAGTATGGGTCGGTAATTACAAAACTAGAATAGATGCCGAAAGAAACCTTGCCGTTTTACGTAGAAATTTTCCAAATGCATTACTAATAAAACCATCTAATTAAAAAGATGCATTCAAAACTAGCAAGTTTACTCCTATTATCGTTATTACCTTTATTAAGTATATCACAATCTAAAGACAGCTTAATTTCTAATTACAATTTAAAAGAAGTTGAAATTGCAAGCACTTACTTTACCGATAAAAAAACGAACTATTCACAAGAAATTTCGATATTACATTTCCCTAATTTTGGCAGCAAACCATTTCAAACCACAGCAGATTATATAGAAAAATCTGGCAAACTATTTATTCAAAAATCACAACAAGGTGGTGGTAGTCCAATTATTCGAGGATTTGAAGCAAGTAGAATTTTACTAAAATTAGACGGTGTTCGTTTAAACAACCTCATTTATCGTTCAGGACATTTACAGAATATAATTTCAGTTGATGCTTCATTATTAGAACAGATTTCGATTTTTAATGGTGCATCATCTACCTATTTTGGGAGTGATGCTTTGGGTGGCGCAATTGTAATGCAAACCATACGACCAAAATTAAAAAACGATTCTATTACATCAATTTCTGGAAAATTTACGTCTCGTTACGCATCTGTAAATCAAGAAAAAGCAATTTCATTCGCACTAAATTATGCTTCCAAAAATTGGGCTAGCCTTACCTTGTTCAGCTCAAATTCTTTTTCTGATTTAAAAATGGGGAGACGAAAAAACAATAATAACCCTATTTTTGGATTACGAGAAAATTATATAGAAACTATAGACGGTGTGGACCAAATGGTTCCCAATTCTAATCCTTTTTTACAAATTCAATCTGGTTACGACCAATTCAGTATATTGCAAAAATTCGTACTTGTTCAGCGAAATAAATTAACACATAATTTCAACTTTCAATATAGTAATTCCAGTAACATTCCTAGGTACGACAGACTTACAGATACCAATTCTAATGGCGCTTTGAGAAATGCCGAATGGTATTATGGTCCGCAGAAAAGAGTTTTTGCTTCTTATAATCTAGATCGTGAAAATCTTTTTAAAAACACTAATTTCAATTCGCAAATTACCTTTCAAAATACAGAGGAAAGCCGACATAATCGCCGGTTTGGAAATTACAATTTGCAAAACAGAATTGAAAAAGTAAATGCATTAAATCTTACATTAGATCTAAGAACAACTTTTAAAAATTTTCTATTATTTTATGGCGCAGAATCGAATTACGACAACCTAAAGTCAACTGCATTTTCTAATAACATTAATACAAATGAAATTAAACCAATTGATACAAGATATCCTAACGGAAAAAATTATACTACAAAAAACGAAATGTATGTGTCTGCGACCAATAGATTTCCAGCTAAATTTAATTGGAATTTAGGAAGTAGATTTGGTTTTTCAACCCTAAAAAGTACTATTTCTGACGACAGTTTCTTTCCTTTACCATTCGACATAATCGAACAAAAAAACACTACTTATAGTTTTTCTGGCGGATTTATTTACAAAACTAGTTCGCAATTTGCGTTGGTAGGAAATATTTCTTCTGGATTTAGAGTTCCGAATGTAGATGATTTATCTAAAATTTTTGAATCCCGGAACGGAACTATTGTCGTTCCTAATATTGATTTGAAACCAGAGAAAACTATAACAACAGATTTTGGCATAAGAACTAGTTTTAAAAACTTACAAATAGAGCAAACCTATTTTTACACTCGTTTGTATGATGCTATTGTTACCGATTTTTTTACATACAATTCCCAACCTAACCTTATATATGATGGTGTTATCAGCAATGTAGTGGCCAATCAAAATAAAGGGAAGGCATTTATTACAGGAATTTCGACAAAACTGAATTACAAAATAGATTCACATTGGGAATTTGATGGCACTTTTACCTACACAAAAGGTCAGCGAAACGAAAATGACAGGAGAAAACCACTAGACCATATCGCACCATTTTATGGAAGAATCGGAATTCAATACAAAAATACATTTATTACATCTTCTGCCTATTTACTTTTTAATGGGAAAAAAGATTTGAAAGAGTATAGCGATTCTGGTGAAGACAATTTACAATATGCACCAAAAAACGGCACACCTTCATGGACTACCTATAATCTTACCAATACTTTATTTATAACTAAAAAAAATGCGTTGGACTTTGGCATAGAAAATATTTTAGATATTAATTACCGCACTTTTGCATCTGGAATTAATGCGCCAGGAAGAAATTTTTACACTGCTTTACACTTTCAGTTTTAATAATCGGCATATAAATGACAACTAGAAACATGATCATTCACTAAACCTATGGCCTGCATAAAAGCGTATACAACCGTAGAACCAACAAATTTAAATCCACGTTTCTTTAAATCCTTGCTTAATTTATCAGACAATTCTGTGGTTGTGGGTACGTCTTTTAATGTTTTTGGTTTGTTAAGAATTAGTTTGCCGTTTGTAAATTGCCATAAATAATTAGAGAATGAGCCAAGTTCTTTCTGAATTTCTAAAAATGCCAAAGCATTACTAGTTGTTGCCTTTACTTTCAATTTGTTTCGGATAATTCCTTCGTCTTGTAATAATTGACTTTCTTTTTCATTGGTATATTTTGCAATTTTTTTGAAATCAAAATTATCAAATGCCAAACGAAAGGTTTCTCTTTTTTTTAGAATAGTATGCCAACTTAATCCTGCTTGAAAGGTTTCTAAAACTAAAAATTCAAATAAAACTGCATCCTCATAAACCGGCTTTCCCCATTCTTCATCGTGGTACTTTCTATACAAATCGTCTTTTTCTGACCATGTACATCGTTCCATCTTTTATTTTTTTAAATATTTTTCAATAGCAAAATGTCCCAAATAAATTAATGGTGTCATTGCTATTGCGATTACTAATTTTACAAAATATCCGGTTAACGCAGAAGCAATAAAAACTTCTGTAGATAATTTACCCGTTAACCAAAATGCAATTCCCAAAACAATAAAACTATCAAAAAACTGAGAAATAACAGTTGAACCTGTACTTCTTAGCCAAATCATTTTATTACCTGTTTTCTTTTTAAAGAAATTAAAAACAGTAACATCTATTAATTGTGAAATTAAAAATGCAATTATACTTCCTACAATAATCCACATGCTTTGACCAAAAACACTATTAAATTGAAAATCAGTTATCAAGCCTATTCCTTTTACTGCAGGAATTTGCAAAGCGATAAAAAGGACCACGAAACAATAGGCAATTAAAATAGCAGTTAAAACAGATAGTTTTCTCACGCCACTTTGACCGAAGTATTCGTTAATTAAATCTGTAGTCACAAAGACAACTGGCCATGGCAAAATACCAACGCTCATTACATATTCACCTATATAAATTAGTTTACCGCCAATTAACTCGGCTATTATTGCATTGGTTATAAAGATACCCGCCAAAATAATGTAAACTAGATCTTTTTTGGAAGAAAACATTCGAAATTAATTAAGTTAATAATCATCATACATAAAAAAATCATTCTGATTTTCTAGCTTTTCAAAACTAGCGCGAGCATGCTTTGCATTTATAAATTTAAATACCATAGCATCTATTTGATTACTCGATTCTACTTCTTTCAACACCTCAGAATCTAATAATTTGTAGGCCATTAAATTTGTAGTTTCTCCATCTAAGACAAAAGAAATTGCAGTAACATAATTTTCTGGTGAATCATAACTGTTTGGCTTTTCTGAACAAGCGAAAAAATAAATCACTACTGGTGTATCATTAAACATACTAGTCCTTTTTTCTAAAAACTCTATTGTAGAAATATCGGCATTTTTTTCAAGATAAATGATAGCGGCTTTAGCAATATCTTCATCTAAAAACTTCGTTCTAAAGTCGTCTTCGCTTTTATTTGCTAACAATTGCATCATGACAAATTGCAAATCAGTACTTTCTAAGGCTTCATTTATTTCTTCTTTAGATAGTTTATTATCGGCAAATTGCAAACGCAGGATTTCAGCTTTAACAGATGTAATATCTAATTTTTCGATTTTATCTATTAAATTTTTAACCTTTTGATCGTTTGAAAAAGATTGCAGAAACACTAAATAATTAATAAGATTTTGTGCTGGCGCATCATTTATATCGGCTATATAATCACTTGTGGCAATTGGTTCTTCTGTTCTTTCAAAAGAATAATCTGTTGCAACAGTTGCAGAAGAATCTGTAGTAAAAATTGGTACTTCTATATTATTTTGTTTCCAACTTAAAACTCGTTTGTATTCTAATTTGGCATTAGTAATAAGTGTTTTTTTGAACGAACTTAATTTGTTTGCAGCAACTAAATTTTTATCCAAAAGTTGGTTTGTAAACTTTAAAATTTGCTTGTTATACTCCGGAATATTATAATATTGAAATAATTTAGGAAACAAAATTTTACTGTTTTCGGCATCTTTTTTTAACAGATTAAAGAAATCATTCAGTTCTGATGCATCGCTACTTAAAGGCAAATCATATTCTAATAATTTTAAAATAGTTTTATAGGATTGTTTGTCTGCACGTTTCGCCAAGGTTTCTAAAATAGTGATTTGACTAGAAGTTAAAATGGTTTCTTTTTTGTACCAACGCATTAAAAATGGTAAAATACGAGATTCATTCAAAAGTCCTATTTTTGTAATTAATTGATTTAAAGCAACTATTTCAGAAGTTTTAAATTTAAAACCTTCTATAAAATTTGTTGCTTTATCAAAATCATTTTCTTCTAAATTTAGATAGTAAATAGAATTAACTGCAGAATATCTAATAGTATCTGAAACACTATTGGCGTCTTCTATAAATAAGTCCAGTCTAGATTTGGAATCGTTTATTGCAGGATCGCTTGCTTTAAATGTATTAAAAACCGTTTCTATAAATTGTATGTTATCTTGGTAATTTTTAGGGACTATTGCAGATAAAATATGGTACTCTGATGGATATACAATTGCTTTCACTTTAATGCCTTGCACTGCATTTGCTTTATATATAAAAGCGTTGTAAACCGCTACTTTACTTTTCTGATTATACAAAAAGGAATCTTCTAGTAATTCGTATTTGTCTTCTTTATCTTCCGTTAAGGCGTTCCATTTTGAAGTTTGCAATCCGCTTTTGGAAAACAAATCACCTTCTTCAGAAAAGTAAGTGGTATTATCGTCGTAGTTGGACTCTTTAATATATAATTTTTTAAGATATTCTTTAATTTCTTGTTCGTTTGAAAAAGCATCATATTTTGGAAATTTATAATTAGAAAACTCTACGGTTTGACCAGATGCAGAAATAATACTTCGTGTATTGGATTTTCCCGAAAATTGATTTTTAGTTTGAAATTCGTTAGGCTTCAAATTTAAAAACAATCCTTTATTAGTATTTTCTGGTATGGAAACAGAGTAATTATTAACCGTGTCTTTATATGTTTTGTAAACTTCTTCAACAAAAGGGATTTTCCAGTTAAAGGAATCAAAAAATTTATTTTGTGAAGCATCAGAAGCATTTATTGCACCCAACAAATAATAGTGCGAACCATAGATAACCGATTTCAATTTCATTTTTTGCTCACCAATTTGCGATGTAGTTGTATACGAGTTTTGCGCTAAATTATATTGTGTATTTTGCGCTTGCAAATTGTTCTGTAAATAATATTCGTAATGTATTTGTTTCTGCTCAAACTCCGAATCTTCTAATTCATTAGTTGTACTTAAACTCTGTTGTTGTAAAAAATAGTACGCATTTTCTTTGGCATCAAAAGCTTCTAAGTTTATATTTTCTAGAACTTCACTCGTGTTTCCTGTTGCAAAATAATAAGACGGAATTACTAACGCGAAACCTCCTTTTTCTGGAGTAAAGGAAGTCCATTCGTTATTTGGCGTTTTTATCTGAATTTCTTTAAATACGGCATCTTCATACAATTGAGTATAATTTAAGTTTCCCGTCATTGTTATCGCAATAATTTCTAATGGCGTGATATAAAATTTGCGATGCTGAAAATTACCTGTTTTGGTAGAATTAGTAATTTCGTAACCACGACCAGATGGCGTATCAAAATAATTTTTACTTATTATATTTCCTGGAATATTTTCATAAAGCAAACTATCCAAACGTTTTGTATCAAAATTTTCGTTTTTAGAATTCAAATAATTGTGTAATGGTAATCTTTTAACTGTAATAACACCACCATTCGTATAATCTGGCGAACCTATTTCCTCTTTTAAACTCACCAAAGCATTGTTTAATGGCAATTGAACCATTCCGTCTTTAGTTGCCGTGTTTTTAAAATTAGGTTTTGGAAAAAAAGTTTCAATAGTTTGTTTTTGTTTTTCGCCATTTTTAGTCATAGAATCAAAAACCGGATTTACTACAAATCCTTTATTCTTTAAAAGTTGCAAAACTCCTTCTTTACCAGATAAATGTGCTGCACCAATAGCGGCAAACAAGCTACCAGTATGCGAAAGTGAATCAATGCTGTTTGCCATTACTTCGTTTCGTTTAGTAATCATCAATTGGTGGCCGCGTTTATTAAAAAGTAATTTGTATAGTGAGTCTAACATAACCACATCTTTAGCACGATAATAATCGTTTAAGGCTTCTTTAAAGTTTTTGCCTTTCACCATTTTAATCAGTAATTCGGTACGCTTTTCATCTGGTTGCGCATCTTCAGGTTTCATTTTTAATACGGTAAGAATAGATTCCATTGTGTCTTCTAAACCAACTATTCTTTTATTATATTTTTTACCTGTTTGAAAAATAAATAAATCTAAAACCGTATCTTCTTGATAATCTGCAGATGAACCATTTATTCCAGAAAGCAAACTATTGAAATAATTATTGCTTTGAAATATAGATTTTAACTGATTTTTATCAATAGGTTTTTGATAAAAGCGCTGGTAAAAATTAGAAGGTAGTGCTGGTAAATTTGGTCGTAATATTGGCAACATTACATCCCAAGTTTGCGGATCGCTTTCGTTACTAACAATATCCGCTTCTAACAAGTGCTTGAAAAAAGCATCCGACAAATGGTACGAAATCTTATCACTTACGTGCATGGTTCCGTATACATAAGATTTTTTAGTTAATCCGTTACCGGAAATTTCCCAAAGTAACGAATTTTGTTTTTGAGAAAAGGAACAAAAAGAAAGTATAGAAACTAGTAATACAAGTAAATTTTTCAATGTAATATTTTTAGAAGCCTAAACAAATATAATAGAAAAAAAAGAACACGAGTATTGGTTCTAAAAATTTAAGTGTTGTTTAGGAAGTTTAATGCAAAAAAAAAGCGCTTCTTTCGAAACGCGTTTTTGATATTTTATAAAATAAATTCTGAAGTAAATTCAGTAAATTATCCTAAAGCTACTCTTTTAAATCCGGTAACGGTTAAGTTTGCATCTACAGATTTGATGTAAGCTGCAACACTCATAGAACCATCTTTAATATAATCTTGGTTTACCAAGGTATTGTCTTTGTAAAAACGTTGAATTTTTCCTTTAGCGATATTGTCTAACATTGCTTCTGGTTTTCCTTCTTGGCGTAATTGGTCTTTTGCAATTTCAATTTCTTTTTCAATGATTGATGCATCTACTCCAGCTTCGTTTAAAGCAATTGGATTCATTGCAGCAGCTTGCATAGATACGTTTCTTGCCGCTTCTTCAGCTCCAGAAACGTTTGCAGATAATGCAACTATAGTAGCAATTTTATTACCAGCGTGAATGTAAGATCCAACAAATTCTCCAGATACTTTTTCAAAAGAACCGATTTCGATTTTTTCTCCAATAACTCCAGTTTGTTCAATCAATTTTTCTGCAACAGTAAGACCTTTAAAATCAGATGCTAAAAATGCTTCCTTAGTATCAAATTTTATTGCTTGGTTTGCTAATTCTGTAGCCAAAGTTACAAAACCTTCATTTTTACCTACGAAATCTGTTTCGCAGTTTAATGTAATTGCAACCGCAGATTTTTTATCATCAGCAACTACAGCAATTGCAGCACCTTCTGAAGATTCTCTGTCGGAACGGTTAGCAGCAACTTTTTGTCCTTTTTTTCTTAGGTTTTCAATTGCTAAATCAAAATCTCCGTCTGCTTCTACAAGGGCTTTTTTACAGTCCATCATTCCAGCACCAGTGATTGTTCTTAATTTATTTACGTCTGCAGCAGTAATTGTTGCCATTTTTGTTTTTATTTTAAGATTAAAAATTCTTTTAAAAATAAATTACGAATTACAAATTATTAATTACGCAAAAACTCACATAATCTTTAATTCATAATTCGTAATTGTTTTTGTTTTATTCTTCTGTTTTAGTTTCTTCTACCTTTTCAGCAGTAGCAGTTTCTTCTACTTTTTCAGCAGTAACAGTTTCTTCTACTTTTGCAGTTTCAGTTGCTGGTTCAGCATCTTTAACTTCTGTAGTAGCATCATCACCTTCTTTATCTGAATTTCTGTTAGATAAACCTTCTGTCACAGCAGCAGTTACAAAAGACAAAATTTTATCGATAGATTTAGAAGCATCATCATTGGCAGGAATAACATAATCTACTTCACGTGGATCAGAGTTAGTATCAACCATTGCGAAAACTGGAATGTTTAATTTTTGTGCTTCTTTAATTGCGATATGTTCTGCTTTAATATCTACTACAAAAAGTGCAGCAGGTAGTCTTGACATTTCTGAGATAGAACCTAAGTTTTTCTCTAATTTAGCACGTAGACGATCTACTTGTAATCTTTCTTTTTTAGAGAGTGTCATGAAAGTACCATCTTTTTTCATTCTATCAATTGTAGCCATTTTTTTAACAGCTTTACGGATAGTTACAAAGTTAGTTAGCATTCCTCCAGGCCATCTTTCTGTGATGTATGGCATGTTGCAAGCAGCAGCTTTTTCTGCTACGATGTCTTTTGCTTGTTTTTTTGTTGCTACAAATAAGATTTTTCTTCCAGATGCAGCAATTTTTTGCATTGCGTCTGCAGCTTCTTCAATTTTTGCAGCAGTTTTATAAAGATTAATGATATGAATACCATTACGTTCCATATAAATGTAAGGCGCCATATTTGGATCCCATTTGCGAGTCATGTGTCCAAAGTGAACACCTGCTTCTAATAATTCTTTAACGTCAATCTTGTTTGCCATTGTGTAATAGTTTACGTTCCGTGATTAGCAATGTGTCACCTTTTTCGCTTTAAGAATTTAATCTTTTAAGACTTTGGACTACATTTGGATGCTAAGCTAATTTCTTTTACAATTAAAAGAAATATCGACAACATTGTTTTTAATTTCTAATTTTGATATGCTGAAAAACTCCAGCAATAATTGATAATAAATTTGTAGAATATTAACGTTTCGAGAATTGAAATCTCTTACGTGCCTTTTTCTGACCAAATTTCTTACGTTCTACCATTCTTGGATCTCTTGTAAGTAATCCTTCTGGTTTTAAAATAATTCTGTTTTCTGCATCTACTTCACACATAACACGTGCTAATGCCATACGAACAGCTTCTGCTTGTCCTGTTGAACCACCACCGTAAACATTTACCTTTACATCAAAGTTTCCAACATTTTCTGTTAAAGAAAAAGGTTGCATTACTTTATACTGTAATGTTGCAGTTGGAAAATAAGTTGTAAATTCTTTTTTGTTTACAGTAATTTTTCCTGTTCCTTCAGAAACATACACTCTAGCTACAGCGCATTTTCTTCTTCCAATTTTGTGAATAACTGCCATTACTTTAAGTCGTTAAGGTTAACGGTTTTTGGTTTTTGAGCTTCATGTTTATGAGCTCCACCAACATTTACATTTAAATTACGGAATAATTCGGCACCTAATTTATTTTTAGGTAACATTCCTTTTACAGCCTTTTCTACCAATAATGCAGGGTTTTTTTGTTGCATTACTTTGGCAGTCAAGCTTCTTTGTCCTCCTGGGTAACCTGTGTGACGAATGTATGTTTTTTCGTCTAGTTTGTTACCAGTTAGGTTGATTTTTTCTGCATTGATAACAATTACGTTATCTCCACAATCAACGTGCGGTGTAAAACTTGGCTTGTATTTACCTCTCAAAATCATAGCGACTTTTGAAGCAAAACGACCTAAGTTATGACCTTCAGCATCTACAACTACCCATTCTTTAACAACGGTAGCTTTGTTTGCTGAAACTGTCTTGTAGCTTAATGTGTTCACAATTATATTTTTTAATTAAACATTCCATTCCCAATTAAGGGAGTGCAAAAGTACAATTAATTATTATATATGCAAAATGGTTTTTGTTTTTTATTATTGATTTGAATTGTAGTGTTTTAGCTAGATTTTAATTTACAGACAATTTTTAGCCCAGATGGAAGCGATATCCTCCCGATTTTTATTCGGGAGATTTAGCGAACAGCTGGAAATTGCTTCCAAAAAAAAAGAATAACCAACTTGTTAATTAATTTTATTATTTTTACGAATAAATCAAATTTTATGAAGGCTAAAGCTACATTAAAACAAATTGCAAAAGAATTGGGAGTTTCTGTTTCTACAGTTTCTAAAGCGCTTAATGATAGCCCAGAAATTAGCGAACCTACTAAAATTAGAGTGCAAGAGTATGCCAAATTAAAAAACTACAAACCAAATGTTATCGGTTTAAATTTAAAAAATAGATCTACAAAGACTATTGGTGTTATTATCCCGAATATAATGAATTCTTTTTTTGCTAAAGTTTTTTCTGGAATTGAAAAAGTTGCAGACGAACGCGGTTACAAAGTAATCACTTGCATATCTAACGAGAGTTTGGAGAAAGAAATTGGTGCTTTGGAAATGCTGAGCAACGGAACGATTGATGGTTTTATAGTCTCTGTTTCGGAAGAAGCGCAAAAATTACAACAGTTTCGTCATTTTCAGACAATTATTAATGAAGGTACGCCTATTGTAATGTTTGACCGAATTGCAGACGAAGTTAGTTGTAATAAAGTGGTTGTAGATGATTTAGAATCTGCCGTAAATGCAACTTCGCATTTGATCCAGC
This sequence comes from Flavobacterium sp., assembly GCA_047636155.1. Taxonomy (GTDB): domain Bacteria; phylum Bacteroidota; class Bacteroidia; order Flavobacteriales; family Flavobacteriaceae; genus Flavobacterium. The sequence continues at coordinate 18,368 of JBLIJW010000018.1, forward strand.
TTGGTTGCCGGCGTATTGCGTTTTTTAGCAGTATTCAGAATTTGAGTGTTGGTAAACTGCGTAAAAATGGTTACGAAAAAGCTTTTGAAGATAAAGGTTTGATTGTAGATAAAAATTTGGTTTTATGCACCAACACTATTGAAGAATTTGATGAAAAAGTGGAAGCCTTTTTTAAAAATAATAAAATTGATGGAATTTTTGCAATAGACGAACATACTACCTTGATGGCAATGCGATTTGGGATGAAACATGGCTACAAAATACCAGAAGACTTACAAGTTATTGGTTTTGCAGATGGACTTTGGTCACGACGAATGACAACCACTATATCTACAGTTAGCCAACACGGCCCAGAAATTGGAGAAGAAGCCGCTCGTTTATTAATAGAAGAATTAGAAAACCAAGATTCAGAAAGTAAACCTAAAACTACTATCATTAAAACCGAACTTAGAGAAAGAGAATCTACAAGAAAACTTTAAACAAATATTAAAGTTAAGTCTTTGAGTAAGTTAAATTTCATATTTTTAAAAAAAAAGTTAAATTTGCTAGTATCAAAAATAACTATGAAAAAAATTTCTTATAATATCTTATTTTGTTTTCTGATTAGTCTATGTTATTCCCAAGAGAATTTAAACGCTTTTGATATTGCCAGAAAAGGAACAGTAGATCAAGCAAAGGAAATTTTAAAAACAAACCCTAAAGCGTTTAATAACCTAAATGACGATGGATATTCGCCATTGGTTTTGGCAAGTTATCGCGGAAATAACGAAGTTGCAAAATTTTTGATTGAAATTGGTAGCGACATTAATGGAAATTCAAAAATGGGAACGCCACTAATGGCAGCCATTTTTAAAGGAAATAATGAAATTGCGAAATTATTAATTGAAAAAAAGGCCATTATTCACACCGAAGATGCAAACGGAACTACTGCATTAATATATGCAACAAATTTTAAAAATTACGAAATTGTACATTTACTAATACTTGCTGGAGCCGATTATACTAAAAAAGATAGTAGAGGAAGTTCCGCATTAGATTATGCAATTGTTCTTGATGACGACAAATTAATTGAAACCCTAAAAAATAAAAAAATATGAAAAAAATTACTTTAAGCCTTATGGCATTTCTATTGGCAAACGGATTGTTTAGCCAAACTTTTTCAACGGGAACAATTCAGTTCTTCCCAGAATATTCGGTAAAAATTGATGTTACTTCGAGTTTAGTAACTTTAACTCAAGTTATGCCTAGCGATAGATGGTATTCTGTAGCTTTTGCTAATAATTCTATGAGTTCTGGCGATATTGTAGCGTTTATTAATACTGCCAATATTTCTGACAGACAATTAATAGGTTTTCAAGTACCGTCTGCAGATGCCGTTCAAAGTTGGACTACAACTGCTAACACTGTATCTGGAACCATGCGAACTGTTGTTTCTACCCGTGCTTTGAATACTGGCGAAAGCGGAGATTATGTTTTTAGCGCATCGGCTGGATCAATTAATTTAGCATGTTCAAGAGCATCAAGTGCAACCTTTACTTTACAATCTCATGGCGGTTTGGCAAATGCAGTTTCTACAGCCGCATATTCTGTAACTCTAGCAAATGATTCTTTTAACGTTGCAGATTTTGTTTTGTATCCAAATCCTGCTAAAGGTTTTACTAATATTAGTTTGCCAACAAACTTAGACTTTGGTACAGTTAAAATTTATGATAATTTAGGTCGTGTTGTTATTATGCAAGAAGTTTCTTCTACTTCTAATCAAATAGAAACATCTAAACTAACTACCGGAAGTTACTTAGTTGTTTTAAGAACAGAATACGGTAATGCGACCAAAACATTATTGGTAAAATAACATAGAATAACGAAATAAAAAAAGGGGAAATCTAAATTTAGATTTCCCCTTTTTTTATATTTGTTTTTTAAGGAAGTATTTTACAAATGCCTTCTACACAAGCAACGTTTGCTGGCGGTGCAACCAAAGCACAATCCGACACAATACTAAACTGTACGTTATAGATTGCTTCTTGCTCGTTGTATGCTTCGACTTGATTTATTAAATAATTTACATCCACAGCAGAAGAATAAACTAAATACTCTTTTGGTCCGCCACATGCCTTACTTCCAAAGGCAATAACTTCACAAGTAGAATTTGCATCGCAAGAAAATCCAGCGATATAATCTTTAATACTCTGTTCTTTAAGTTGTAATGATTCTAATTGCGCTGCTTGGTTTTTATTTTCGATATTGTCATCACATTGAAAACTTTGAAACAGCAAGACAATTGCAAATAATTTTAAAAATTTCTTCATGTTTTGTTTTTGTTAAGGTTGTTTATCTCAATAGATGAAAAACTTTTAAATTAGGTTCGTTATTCCGATATTGACTTCACAGAAATACAACTATTTCATTAGTATTTAAATTTTCAAAAACTAAAAACTGATCGTTGAATGCTAATTACGTTATTAATGCGCTTCCAACCAGTTTTTTCCTTCGCCAATTTCAACGTCCAACGGAACATCCATTTTAAAAGCGTTCTCCATTTCGTATTTTATCATTGGTTGAATTTTTTCTAATTCCGAATTATGAACATCAAACACCAATTCATCATGAACCTGAAGCAACATTTTTGATTTCCAGTTTTCACTTTGTAATTTATTTTGGATGTTGATCATTGCAATTTTAATAATATCTGCAGCCGAACCTTGAATTGGTGCATTTACCGCATTACGTTCTGCGCCACTTTTTACCATCATGTTCGCAGAATTAATGTCTTTTAAATAACGACGTCTTCCTAAAACTGTTTGCACATAACCATTTTCTCTGGCAAAATCAACTTGATCTTGCATGTAGGATTTCAATTTCGGATAACTTGCATAATATGCATCAATTAAATCGGCACTTTCTTTTCGGGTAAGCGAAGTTTGGTTAGAAAGTCCGAAGGCAGAAACACCATATATTATTCCGAAATTTACTGTTTTTGCATTGCTTCGTTGTTCTTTTGTTACCTCTTCTAAAGCAACATTAAAAACCTTTGCCGCCGTACTTTTATGAATATCTTCGTTATTTTTAAATGCAGCAATCATGTTTTCTTCACCAGATAAAGCGGCAATAATTCGTAATTCTATCTGCGAATAATCGGCAGAAACTAGAGTATAATTCTCATCTCTTGGGATAAATGCTTTGCGGATTAATCGTCCACGTTCTGTGCGAATTGGAATATTCTGTAAGTTCGGATTATTAGAACTCAAACGACCAGTTGATGCAACAGTTTGCATATAATCGGTATGCACACGACCGGTTTTTTTATCTACCTGATTTGGCAAGGCATCAATATAAGTACTTTGCAATTTTACCATTTGGCGCCATTCTAAAATATCTTTTACAATTTCGTGTTCGTTAGCCAAATAACTTAAAACTTCTTCCCCAGTTGCATATTGACCAGTTTTGGTTTTCTTTTGTTTTGCTCCGCCAATTTTTAACTTATCAAATAAAATATCTCCTAATTGTTTTGGCGATGCTAAATTAAATTTCTCACCAGCAACTTCATAAATTTTTTGCTCTAATGCAGCACTTTCTTTTGCCATCTCAACCGACATTTCGTTTAAAAACGGAACATCCAAATTAATTCCTTCGGTTTCCATTGCGGCCAAAACCTTTACCAACGGAATTTCTATTTCATCGAACAATTTTTTAGTCGAAGCTTTATCTAAAATCGGACTAAAATTTTCTTTTAATTGCAAAGTAATATCAGCATCTTCTGCAGCATATTCTTTAATTTCTTCTAGCGCTACATCGCGCATGGATTTTTGATTTTTGCCTTTTTTACCTATTAAATCTTCAATTGATTTAGGCGAATATTTCAAATAGGTTTCCGATAAAATATTCATATTGTGTCGCATATCTGGGTTTATCAGATAATGCGCGATCATTGTATCAAATAATTTTCCGTTTACCGGAATAGTATAGTTTGCTAAAACTTTTAAATCATATTTTAAATTCTGACCAATTTTTTCGATAGTTTCTGATTCAAAAAACGGTTTAAATTTATCAATTAAAATTTGTGCTTCTTCCCTATTTTCTGGAAACGGAACATAAAATGCTTTTCCTTTTTCATAACTAAAAGAAATTCCTACTAACTCTGCATTTAATGCATCTAAACTTGTAGTTTCTGTATCAAAACAAACCGAAGTTTGTTTCATTAGATTTTGAATAAGCAATTTTACAGGTAAATCTCCGGTAACCGATTGGTAAAAATGTTCTGTAGTTGCCAAATTGGAATAAGGCGAATTGGCATCTGAACCAACTTGTTCTTCGTCTGAAAATCCGAATAAATCAAATTGTTCTTCGTTAGATTTTTTGGCAGGTTTTTTTGCAGCAGTATTAGATTCTTCTGATTCTGATGCAGACGGATTATATAGTTTATCAAATGTGTTTTTCATCTGACGGAATTCTAATTCCATAAAAAGCGCATCAGTTTTCTCCACATCGGGATGCGATAGTTCGTAGTCTTTGGCATCAAAAGTCACTGGACAATCTAACATAATAGTTGCCAATTTTTTAGATAGAATTCCCATTTCTTTGTTGGCTTCTATCTTTAATTTTATGGCGCCTTTTAATTTATCTGTGTTTGCTAAAAGATTTTCCATAGATCCAAATTCGGCCAAAAATTTCTTAGCTGTTTTTTCTCCAACACCAGGCAATCCCGGAATATTATCGGCAGCATCGCCCATCATTCCTAAAAAGTCAATTACTTGCTCTGGTCGTTCAATTTCAAATTTTTCAAGAACTTCCGGAATTCCCCAAATTTCAATTCCGTTACCCATTCGGGCTGGCTTGTACATAAAAATATTTTCGGAAACTAATTGAGCAAAATCTTTATCTGGTGTAACCATGTAAACCTTAAAATCTTCTTTTTCTGCTTGTTTAGCAATAGTTCCTATCAAATCATCTGCTTCAATGCCGGCAACTTCAATAATAGGAATGTGCATTGCTCGCAATAAATCTTGAATGTATGGAATGGCAATTCGAATGGCTTCTGGAGTTTCGTCTCTGTGTGCTTTATATTCTTGGTACATTTCATTTCTTGCACTGCTTCCACCTTTATCAAATGCTACTGCCAAATGATCTGGTTTTTCACGTTTAATTACATCCATTAAGGCATTCATAAAGCCCATAATGGCTGATGTATCCATACCTTTTGAGTTTATTCTCGGATTTTTTATAAAAGCAAAATATCCGCGAAAGATTAAAGCATAAGCATCTAAAAGATAAAGGCATTTTTTGTCTGACATGTTTTGAAAATTTTATAGGATGTAAAAATAACTAAACTAAAAGGATATCGAAATTGGAAAGACAATTATTTCCTATTGTAATTTAAACTTTGTTAAAAAATCTTAAAGTTTAGTACAGATTTTTATTCTTAAAATTCAAAAGAATACATTTGTTTTGGATGAAATGGTATAAACAACATTTTGGTTTTTCTTTTGCGTTGGTAATCTTGACTGCATTTGTTTTGCAATCGGTTCACTCTTACGAACATTTGCGCAAAGCTTTCACAGAAAAACAATGCCACCATGTGTACCAAAAAAATAAAACAATTGTTGGTCATAAACATATTGAATTAGACCATTGTTTTGCCTGTGAATTTACTTTTAGTCCTAACACCGCAACAGAAATTGTAAGTTTTGAGTTTTACAAACCGCAAGTTTGTGTTCAAAAATCGGTTGCAATTCAAGCACAAATACACAATCTTTTTAGAGAAGGATTATTTTTACTTCGTGCACCACCAGTAGTTATTGCTTAATTTTTAGTTTTAAATCTTAACAATAATTACTTAAAAACTTACATGAAAAATATTTTATTTGCCCTAATTGTTGGGCTAAGTGCATTTTCATATGCACAAAACAAAGTACGCGGAACCATTGTAGACGCTAATAATTCTCCCATTCCTGGTGCAACAATTAATTTGCCAGAAATTCATAAAGAAACCGTTTCTGATTCAAATGGTATGTTTGAACTGACCAACTTACCATCAGGAAGATTTCAGATTGTTTTTTCTTATGTTGGTTTTGAATCTCAAAATCAAATTTTTAATACCAATCTAAAACCAATCGATTTAAATATTGTACTGAAAGAAAGCGTACATCAAATGGATGAAGTTATCGTTTCTACTCCGTTTCAAAAATTACAATCACAAAACGTAATGAAGATTGAATTTGCATCCGTTAAGGAATTAAGACAAAAAGGAGCGGCAACTTTAATTGAAGGATTGGCAACAATTCCCGGAGTTTCTCAAGTTTCTACTGGAGTTTCTATCGGAAAACCAGTAATTCGTGGTTTAAGCGGAAATAGAGTTTTGGTTTACACACAAGGTGTTCGGTTAGAAAACCAGCAATTTGGTGAAGAACATGGTTTGGGATTGAATGATGCTGGCGTGGAAAGTGTAGAAGTTATAAAAGGTCCGGCTTCTTTGCTTTACGGATCGGATGCGATTGGTGGCGTTTTGTATTTTAATCCAGAAAAATTTGCTCGAGCAAACCAATCAGAATTAAATTTTAATACCAAATATTTCAGCAACACTTTAGGCAGCAATAGTTCTTTAGGTTACAAAGTTTCTGGCAACGATTTAAAATTTACTGCTAGAGTTAGCAATAATAGTCACGCAGATTATGAAATCCCTACTGGTGAAAGAGTTACCAATACGCGATACAATGAATTGGATTTTAAAACCGGTTTGGGATATTCAAACGCTAATTTCTCTACCGTTTTTAGATACAATTTCAACAGATTAGATTTAGGAATTCCAGAAAATGGAATTGGCGAACAATCGACATCTAAAAATACTGAATTTCCAAAACAAGGAATTTTTGCTCAGATTTTGAGTTTAAACAATGTTATCTTTTTTAGAAATTCTAAACTAGATGCAGATATTGGATATATTGCCAACGACAGAAGTGAATTTGAAGACAGCGATCAAGCTTCTTTACGGATGAAATTAAACACTTTTAACTACAATGTGAAATACCATTTGCCAAAATTTGGAAATCTTGAAGCAATTATCGGAACGCAAGGAATGCACCAAACCAATACTAATTTTGGTGAAGAATTATTGATTCCGGATGCGACTACCAATGATTTTGGATTTTTTGGAACTGCAAATTATGAATGGAACAAAAACGTACTACAAGCCGGAATTCGTTTTGACAACCGAAAAATTGTTGCATTAGAAAATGGCGAAATTGGCGAAGAAGGTTATTTTGCTCCGTTGGATAAAAAGTACGAAAGTTTTAACGCATCACTTGGATTTAAAACAAATCTAAAAGAAAACACAACGCTTAGATTAAACGTTGCCAGCGGATTTAGAGCGCCAAATTTAGCCGAATTAACTTCTAACGGAGTTCATGAAGGTAGCAATCGCTACGAAATTGGAAATGCTAATTTAAAAAACGAGCAAAATGTACAAACCGATTTGAATTTAGAATACAAAAACGTGCATTTTGAAATGTATATTAACGGATTTTACAATCTGATAAACAACTATATTTTTATAGAACCAAACGGAAATGTAATAGACGATAATGATGTTTACGATTACACCCAAGCCAATGCCAATTTATTTGGTGGCGAAGCTGGAATTCATTTTCATCCGCATCCGTTAGATTGGTTGCATATTTTAAGCAGTTTTGAAAGTGTTCGAGGTCAAAAAAAGGATGGTCAAAACTTACCTTTAATTCCGGCAAACCGATTTATAAATACTTTAAGAACGGAATTTAACTCGACTAAATATTTTAAAGAAAGTTATGCTATGATTAGTGTAGAGTATACTTTAAAACAAAAAAATGCTAGTATTTTTGAAACTGCTTCTAACGATTATACTTTAGTGAATTTGGGTTTCGGAGGAAAAGTAACTTTAGGAAAAACATCATTTGATGTTACTTTAAATGCAAATAATCTTTTAAACAAATCTTATATTTCGCATTTGTCTCGTTTAAAAAATGATGGTATTCCTAATATTGGAAGAAATATTATTTTAGGAATTAATTTTAGTATTTAAAAAAAATGTTGAAATCCTGCAAATTAGCTTTGATTATTTTGAATCAAATTTGCGGGATTTTATTTTATCATTTTATTTCAGATCACGAATTTTTAGTTCTGATTCCAAATCTAGGTCGTTTGTTTTAGAACCATTAATTAATTTATAGGCTAAAAATAAAGGAATTAAAGTTACTAATCCTAAGGTGTTTTTTACAATACTGTAAATCACAATTCCAATTAAAATTCCGACTAAAATCGCATTGAGAATAGAGGTTGATTTCTTTTTCTTGATTGCTTCGTTTAATTCCTGAATGGTTAACTCCGTCAGTTTTTTATCGACCATTTTTTTACTAAGTTAAAGTTCATTTGTTTTTAAAATCTATTATCGCCGTCAATCATTCTTCCGATTCCACCCAATAAACTTCCTTCACCTCTAGAATTTCCGCCAGATTGTGGCGCAGAAGCGATAATTCTGTCTGCCAAACGGCTAAATGGTAACGATTGTACATAAACAACTCCTGGACCGCGAAGTGTTGCATAAAACAAACCTTCACCACCAAAAAGAGAATTTTTTATGCCACCAATAAATTCGATATCGTAGTCTACATCTTTTGTAAAACCAACAATGCAACCGGTATCTACTTTTAAAATATCGTTTACGCCGAGTACTTTTTTAGCCAAAGTTCCGCCAGAATGTACAAACGCCATTCCGTCGCCTTCTAATTTTTGCATAATAAAACCTTCGCCACCAAAAAGTCCGCGACCTAATTTTTTAGAGAATTCAATTCCTACAGAAACGCCTTTTGCAGCACAAAGAAAAGCGTCTTTTTGGCAAATAAATTTTCCTTGAAATTCTGTTAAATCAATTGGTACAATTTTTCCTGGATAGGGCGATGCAAAGGATACTTTGCTTTTAGAATTATTCTGATTTATAAACGCTGTCATAAAAAGACTTTCGCCTGTTAAAACACGTTTTCCCGCACTGAGTAATTTTCCGAAAATACTGTTGTCTTTGTTGGAACCATCGCCAAAAATAGTTTCCATTTTTATACCATTATCCATCATCATAAAACTTCCGGCTTCTGCAAAAACAATTTCTTGCGGATCTAATTCGATCTCAACATATTGCATTTCTTCGCCAAATATTTCGTAATCTATTTCGTGTGCTTGCATGATACTTAGTTTTAAATTTTAACCATCTAATTAGTATCCATGTAAATAAAATGTTACAAAAAATAGTTAGTTTTAATATTCAATTTTACCAACATATCGCATTAATTTTACAATTTTTGCCTTGCGCCTCAAAATGTAAGAAGAAGAATTAGTTGCCTTAAATTTTCTTGGATTTGGTAAAATTGCTGCAATACTCGCGGCTTGCATTGGAGTTAGATTTATAGCCGAAGTTTGATAATAATGTTGACTAGCTGCTTCTGCACCATAAACACCAACACCCATTTCAATACTGTTTAGATACACTTCCATAATGCGTTCTTTTCCCCAAATAAACTCGATTAAAACAGTAAAATAGGCTTCTAAACCTTTGCGGATGTAACTTCGTCCTTGCCAAAGAAAGACGTTTTTTGCTGTTTGTTGAGAAATTGTGCTTCCGCCTTTAAGTTTTTTTCCTTTGTTATTATTTTTAAAAGCCTTTTGCAAAGCTTTAAAATCAAAACCATTGTGCTTTAAAAAATTACCGTCTTCGCTAGAAATAACTGCTTTCTGCAAATTCGGAGAAATTTCATCTAAAGAAACCCAATCGTGAGATAAAATCATGTCGTTACCATCTATTTTATTTTCGATTGCTCGAGTAACCATTAATGGCGTTATTGGTACTGGAACCCATTTAAAAAGAACCACCAAAAAAATAGAAATTGCTAAAAACCATAAAAAGGATTTCCATAAAAAGCGAATGGCTTTTTGGAAGAAAGTTGGATTATCTTTTTTATTCGATTGCTTTTTAATTCTTGTTGCCATTTAATAAATCTGCTAATTGTTGTCCTATTAAAGTTCCTATTGCAATACCCATTCCACCGAGTCGTATACCACAAAATACGTTGTCAGATAATTGTTTTACAATTGGGTTTTTAGTTTTTCCCATTCCCATAATTCCGCTCCAACGATGGGCAATTTTAAAATCCTGGTTGGGTAAAATTACTTCTTTTAATAAATTTTCCAATTTATTTTGAATTTTTTCTGTAATTCCGAATTCGGTTGTCGTTTCTCCTTCAAAATCTAAATTTCTTCCGCCGCCAAGGATTATCCTATTATTAAAATTTCTAAAGTAATAATATCCTTTTTCGATATGAAAAGTTCCTTTAATGTTTAAATTTTCAATTGGTTCGGTAATTAAGACTTGTGCACGAGCAGGAATAACATCTGATGTAACTAGCTTTTCGGAAAAGCCATTTGTAGCAAAAAATATTTTTTTAGATTTAAATGTAAAGTTATTAGTTTCGATTTCGACATTTTCCTCATAATCTAAATAAGAAATGACTTCTGTTTGATTAATTATTTTAATGTCTTGAAGTGTTGTTAATTTTAAAAAACTAGACATCATTTTTCCAGTATCAATTTGACCTTCTAATTTATTTACAATAATTTTAGAAGTAGTTTTTGAAAAATTATTAGGCGTTTCTACTACTTGAAAAACATCGGAATTAAAAATCGGAAATAGTAATTTGTTAATTCTTGGTATGTTTTTTTCACATTCTGTAAATAATGCTTCTTCGTTTTCTAAAAACAATTCTATTCCTCCATTTTCTTGAAAATCTAACCCAACATCGCCGACAATTTCCCTAAGTTTTTTCAAGCCTTTCCATCTTTTTTGAACTAGTTTAAAAACTTCGTTTTCTGAATGGGATTTTAAATCGTCTAAAATTTCTGATATACTTCCGAAGCAAGCAAAACCAGCATTTTTAGTACTCGCGCCTTGCGGAAGAATTCCTTTTTCAAGAATTATAATTTTACTTTCCGGGAAATTCTTTCGCAACTGTAAAGCACAGTTAATTCCCACAATGCCGCTTCCTACAATTACATAATCAATATCTTTAATCCATTCGTTTATTTCCCAAAAACTCAAATCCATCGAAACAATTATTTTAAGAATTGTAAAGTTAAGATTTAAAGTTACAATTCAAAAAAGTTATACCATTCACATAAATAAGAGTATTTATGATAATATGTAATTTTTTTGGATTTACGTTTGTCTATTTTTTAATAAAATTTTTAAATTTTGGTCTAGAGCAACAGATAATGTAATATTTACAGAATACGATGTTTATCAAGGTGCGACATTATTAGCATCTGTTAGTACTACAACTTTTGCAGTATCTGGATTGGCATCCTCAACAACTTACACGTTTTCTGTTAAAGCAAAAGATGCCGCAGGAAACATTTCTATTTCTAGTAACGTGGTTTCTTTAACGACTTCTGCACCCGCCGGAGATAGTCAAGCTCCTACAGCAGCAACAAATCTAACTGCTTCAGGAACAAAACAAACTACGACTACTCTGTCATGGAATGCTTCTACGGATAATGTTGGAGTAACAGGTTATGATGTATACCAAGGAACTACATTACTAGGAACTATTGCTGGAACTTCCGCTAGCATTACAAGTTTGACTCCTTCAACAGTTTATACCTTTACAGTAAAAGCTAAGGACGCTGCAGGGAATAGTTCTGCATCAAGCAATAGTGTAAGTTTTACTACCTTAAGCAATGTTGTTACATATTGCACATCACAAGGAAATAGTACAGCTGATGAAAAAATCGGAAAAGTAGTTTTTAAAACTATCAGCAATACTTCTGCTGGAACCGCTGGTTACGAAAACTTCACAAATATTTCAACTAGTATAGATCGAGGAACTACAAATACCATGACCATTACCCCTTCTTGGACATCTACTAAATTCCAGGAAGGATATGCAGTGTTTGTAGATTATAATCAAGATGGTGACTTTTCTGACGCTGGAGAAACGGTTTTCACGAAAGCAGCTACTACTACAACCCTTGTTTCTGGTTTTTTTACTATTTTTACATTTGCATTAATTGGAACAACAAGAATACGTGTTTCCGTGCAATATAACCGAATGCCAGCTTCTTGTAAAAGTTTTTCTTGCAACCAAGAAAAGACTATACTATCAACATATCGGTAACTGCATAAAAAGAAGAAAATATAACGACTAAAACTTTTGACTTTACTCTATATCCAAATCCAGTTATTGGTTCGGTTTTAAATATTTCTAATTTAGAGGAATTTTCCACATACAAAATTTACAATATGGTAGGTCAAGAATTAGATAAAGGCGCTGTTTCTAATAATCAAATTTCTGTTTATCGACTTGCAACAGGAACTTATTTAATAGAAGTAAATACTAAAAACGATAGTGCAACTAAACGTTTTATAAAACAATAAATTTTTATTTTAATATTGTAAAAGCTGTTACGTTTATTCGTAGCAACTTTTTTTTATACCTTTATCCAACAAATGAAAAGCAAAATGAAAAAAATAGTTTTTATAGTAACCTGTATTATGAGTTTATCTGCATCAGCACAACAAGTTTTTAATTCAGAAATTCTTTGGCAATTAGGTAGAGTTTCTGTTTTAGGAATTTCTAAAG
>JBLIJW010000019.1:0-30795 GCA_047636155.1 Flavobacterium sp.
ATTGGCTTTGTTGTACAAACTGAAATCCAACACACAATTCCGATTAAGTTATGGTGCCGGATTTCGTGCGCCACAAGCATTCGATACTGATTTACATATTGCTTTTGCTGGCGGTGGCGTTTCAAGAGTTATTTATGATCCAAATTTAAAAGAAGAAAAATCCAAAAGTTGGAGTGCTTCTGTAAACTACGATAAACCGACAGAAAATTTTATATTCGGATTTACGCTAGAAGCATTTTATACGCAATTACAAAACGCTTTTGTTTTAGAGAATATTGGCACCGACGAATTTGGCGAAATTTTCGAAAAACAAAATGGTGATGGCGCAACAGTTCAAGGAATTACTCTCGAATTGCGTGCAAATTTTGAACAAAATATACAATTTGAATCGGGGTTTACTTTCCAAACCAGCAAATTTCAAAATGCCGTGACTTATATTAATAATGTTGCTCCTACTCAAGATTTTTTAAGAACTCCAAATCAATACGGGTTTGCAAACCTAACTTTATATGCATCCAAAAGTTTAAAATTAAATGTAAACTATGTTTTTACCGGTACTATGAAAATAGCTCATTTTGCTGGCGCGCCAAATCAAACGACAGATGAATTTTTAAATACGCCAACATTTTCAGAAATAAACAGTAAAATTGGGTACACCATTGCGAGTAAAAAATACGATATGAATTTTGAAATTTATGGCGGATTAAAAAACATTTTAAACCAATACCAAAAAGATTTTGACCTCGGAAAAAATCGCGATAGCAATTATGTATACGGAACGGCTTTTCCGCGAACGGTATTTATCGGATTGAAAATTAACCGCGATTAATTTCTATAAATTAAAAAGTAGTTCAGACCCATTATTTATAGTAGTTTTAAATACTTTTAATTAATTTCCAAACGGTTCAAATACTTCCCAAAATGACTATTTTTATATAAAATTTTTAAAATGGAAAACACTAGCGATGCCTTAGACGATTATTTGCACAACCACTATATTCATAGAAGCAATTGGTTAAGAGCAGCAGTTTTGGGTGCAAACGACGGAATATTATCTACGTCAAGTATTGCGATTGGAGTTGCAGCGGCAAGTTCTTCGAGCCAACCGATAATTTTGGCAACATTAGCAGGATTGGTTGCTGGTGCATTATCAATGGCTGCAGGCGAATATGTTTCAGTAAGTTCGCAAACCGACATTGAAAAATCGGATATTGAAAGAGAAAGACAAGAATTATTAGAAATGCCAGAAGTCGAATTACAACGTTTGGCAGAAATTTACGAACAACGCGGTTTAAAGAAAGAAACTGCCTTATTAGTTGCAAAAGAATTAACAGAAAAAGATGCCCTTGCAGCACATGTTCGAGACGAATTAGGAATAAATGAAATAAGTCAAGCACATCCAATTCAAGCTGCTTTTGCATCGGGAACAGCTTTTACAGTCGGCGGATTGTTGCCTTTTTTGGTAACTTTATTTCTACCAGTACAAAACATGGAATTTTATTTATATGGTTTTGCAATTATATTTCTTGTAATTTTGGGAATAATTTCTGCAAAAACTGGTGGCGCAAGCGTGTCAAAAGCAATTATCCGAATTGCTTTTTGGGGAACAATTGCAATGGGTTTAACTGCAGCAGTAGGTTACGTATTTGGAGTAAATATTTAAACTTTAAATATCTTTCAATAAAATAATATAAACTTGAAACATTACAATTACATATTCACAGGTTCAGGATTAGCAGCTTTAATGACCATTCGAGAACTTTTTTTATCGGATAATTTTAAAGACAAATCCATTTTATTATTAGATCAAAATCTAAAAAAAACCAACGACAGAACTTGGTGTTTTTGGGATGATGATAAGTTATTTGAAACTATAATTTCTAAAAAATGGGATGTTGCACTTTTCGCAGATGAAAATTTTAGTAGAAATCTAGATTTGAATCCATACCAATATAAAATGATTCAAGGTCTTGATTTTTATAATTTAGTTTTCGATTTAATTTCTAAACAAGACACTATTCATTTTGCAAATCAAAAAGTGATTGATTTTGAAGAACTAGGAAATCATTGCGTTGTAACAACAGATACAGAAAGTTATACCTGCGACAAAATCTTCAATTCTATTTATGATGACGATTTAGCAAAAAATCAAACTAAATATCCACTGTTGCATCAACATTTTATTGGTTGGTTTATAAAATCGAAAGAGGAAATATTTGATAGAAACACAGCAACTTTCATGGATTTTTCTGTTGAACAAAAAGGCAATACACGATTTATGTATGTTTTGCCAACTTCTTCAACCGAGGCGTTATTAGAATATACTTTATTTTCAAAAGATCTATTATCTAAAAAAGAATACGAAGACGAAATTATAAAATACATCCAAAATCTCGGAATTACAGAATACGAAATTGTAGAAAAAGAACAAGGAAACATACCCATGACGTGTTACAAATTCTGGGAAAACAATTCTAAAAACAGAATAAACATTGGTTCTGCTGGCGGATGGACTAAAGCAAGTACTGGATTTACTTTTAAAAACACCAGCAAAAAAGCCAAACAATTGGTACAGTTTTTAGAAACTAATTCTGATTTTAAAAAATTTCATAAAATAGATAAATATTGGTTTTACGACTTGTTATTTATTGATGTTTTATATCAGAATAATGCCATTGGTTCTAGAGTTTTTTCTTCTTTATTTGAAAAAGGCAATCCAGTTCCGATTTTTAAATTTTTGGACGATGAATCTACATTACTCCAGGATTTACAAATTATATTAAAATGTCCTAAAATTGAGTTTATCAAATCTTTAGTAAAAAGAGTTTTTACCTAACAAAAGGAAATATTGCTAACAAATCTTTATGATTTGAATAGGCAACCAACCTTAAATTCTTTGTAACTTTGCAGTCAAATAACTTTAAAAAATAAAGATATGTACCCAGAAGAAATGGTAAAACCAATGAGAGCAGAATTATCTGACGCTGGTTTTCAAGATTTATATAATGCAGAAGATGTTAAAAATGCTATTCAAGCAGAAGGAACAACACTTGTAGTTGTGAATTCAGTTTGTGGTTGCGCTGCAAGAAATGCGCGTCCGGGAGCGAAAATGAGTTTAGACGGAACAAAAAAACCAGATCATTTAATAACTGTTTTTGCTGGTGTTGATAAAGATGCAGTTGATGCTGCAAGAGAACAAATGTTTCCTTTTCCTCCATCATCACCAAGTATGGCGTTGTTCAAAAACGGCGAATTAGTTCACATGCTAGAACGTCATCATATTGAAGGTCGACCAGCTGAAATGATTGCTGAAAACTTGAAAGACGCTTACACAGAATTCTGTTAATATTAGAATTTCAAAAATTTTAACCGTAATTTCAAAATATCAAAATTTGGAATTACGGTTTTTTTATTCCCTCAAGAAAAATTTTGCGGCTTTGTAGTAAAATTTTACCTTTGCAAAAGAATTCTTCCATTTAGAATTGTATTTAAAATATTTCTCACTTAAACGTTTATAGCATGCAACTGTATAACAAATTAAGCGCAGAAGAAAGAGCCGAACTAATTGATTTAGCAGGCAAACAACGCCTAACGTTGTCTTTTTATGCGTATGCCAAAATTGAAGATGTCCAACAATTTCGTAACGAATTATTCTTAGCCTGGAACGCCTTGGATGCTTTAGGAAGAATTTATGTTGCAACCGAAGGAATAAATGCCCAAATGAGTATTCCGGAAGAAAATTTTGAAGATTTCAAAAAAACCTTAGACGTTTATTCGTTTATCAAAGGAATTCGATTGAATGAAGCCGTAGAACACGATGACCATTCTTTTTTGAAACTTACCATTAAAGTAAGAAATAAAATAGTTGCCGATGGTTTGAATGATGCAACTTTTGATGTCACCAATAAAGGAGTTCATTTAAAAGCCAAAGAATTTAATCAAATTTTAGACAATCCAAATACCATTGTGGTAGATTTTAGAAACCATTATGAAAGTGAAGTCGGTCATTTTAAAAATGCAATCACTCCAGATGTTGAAACCTTCAGAGAAAGTTTGCCAATTATAAACGAACAACTAAAAGATTTTAAAGAAGACAAAAATTTGGTGATGTATTGCACTGGCGGCATAAGATGTGAAAAAGCTTCTGCCTATTTCAAACACCAAGGCTTCAAAAATGTATACCAGTTAGAAGGCGGAATTATTCAATATGCCAAACAAATAAAAGAAGAAGGAATTGAAAGCAAATTTGTTGGGAAAAATTTCGTTTTTGATCACCGATTAGGCGAACGAATTACAAATGATATTGTTTCGCAATGCCACCAATGCGGAAAACCATGTGACAATCATACCAATTGTTTAAACGACAGTTGTCATTTGTTATTCATTCAATGCGAAAATTGCAAAGAAGCAATGGAAAATTGTTGCTCTACCGCATGTTTAGAAATTACCCATTTACCACTTGCCGAACAAGTAAAATTACGTCGCGGTTTGCAAGTAGGAAATAAAGTGTTTAGAAAAGGAAAATCTGAAAATTTAAAATTCAAACATTCTGGCGACCTATCGTACGAATCATTGGGAATAGCTTCAAAAACAAAAACGATCCGTCAGAAAATAAAAGTAAAAAAAGTGCTTTTGGCGCAAGCTGCACATTATTATGTTAAAGCTAAAGTCGCACTTTTTATTATAGAAAATCAAGAATTAAATAGTGGCGATTCCATTATAATTTCTGGACCAACAACAGGAAATCAAGAATTAATTTTAGAAAAAATGGTTGTAAACGGAAGCCAAGTTAACACAGCCGTAGTTGGAGATAAGGTAACTTTTGAAGTGCCATTTAGAGTTCGTTTATCCGATAAATTATTTAAAATTATATCCTAAATTTTTCGTTTTAAAAATAGCTAATTCCAAATCGAGCACATTTTCTTTCGATTTGGAATTTTTTTAGTCCTTCCCCAAAAATGTTTGAAATCCGTTTTTGGAATTTATCCTTCAAAAATACTATCTTTACAATCTAATCGTTTAATGATAGTAGTTCCGGTTTTTTTCGGAATGACCAATATATATTCAAAATTATGGCTTGTACAAACTGTTCCACTGGCGCCAAAGACGGCACTCCAAGAGGATGTAAAAATAATGGGACTTGCGGCACCGATAGCTGCAATAAATTAACTGTTTTTGATTGGCTTTCTAACATGAGTTTGCCAAACGGAGAAACTGCTTTTGATTGTATCGAAGTTCGTTTTAAAAATGGGAGAAAAGAATTTTTTAGAAACACAGAAAAACTAACACTAAGCATTGGTGATATAGTTGCGACTGAAGCTTCGCCTGGACATGATATAGGAATAGTTACTTTAACTGGTGAGTTGGTTAGAGTTCAAATGAAGAAAAAAAATGTTAAACTTGATAGTCCAGACATTACCAAAGTATACCGCAAAGCATCCCAACGCGACATAGATATTTGGGTTGAAGCTCGTGAAAAAGAAGAACCAATGAAGGTGAAAGCTAGAGAATTGGCAATTTCTTTAAAACTAGAAATGAAAATTTCGGATATCGAATACCAAGGTGATGCTTCTAAAGCCACTTTTTATTATACCGCAAATGATAGAGTAGATTTTAGAGCTTTGATAAAAGAATATGCACAGACTTTTAAGACCAGAATAGAAATGAAACAAGTTGGTTTTCGACAAGAAGCTGCTCGCCTAGGCGGAATTGGTTCTTGTGGTCGCGAATTGTGTTGTTCTACTTGGTTAACCGATTTTAGAAGTGTAAATACATCTGCTGCACGTTACCAACAATTGTCTTTAAATCCTCAAAAATTAGCTGGTCAATGTGGTAAATTAAAGTGCTGTTTAAACTACGAATTAGATACGTATTTAGATGCATTAAAAGATTTTCCAGATATGGAAACCAAATTGCATACAGAAAAAGGAGATGCAATTTGCCAAAAGCAAGATATATTCAAAGGATTGATGTGGTTTGCATATACCGATAATTTTGCTCATTGGCATGTTTTAAAAATTGAACAAGTCAAAGAAATAATGGCTCAAAATAAAGAAAAAATTAGAGCTACCTCTTTAGAAGATTTTGCTTTTGAAGTTGTTGTTGAAAAAGAAACAACCTTCAGCAATGCAATGGGACAAGAAAGTTTAACTCGTTTTGACCAACCTAAAAAGAAAAAGCCAAGCGCACGAAACAGAAATAAAAAACCGAAAAGTGAAGTTGACGCCGACGTTGCTCCAAAAATTATAATTTCAGCCAAAAATAATACTGCAACAAAACCAAATCCAAACGCTAAACCAAATAATAAGAGCGCTCAAAAACCAAAATTGGATGCAAATCCTGACCCAGAGAAAAAAAGACCAATAATTATCAAAAAAAATGAAAATCCTAGTTAATTTTTTACTTTTAGTTTTAATTATTTCCTTAGTTTCTTGTGATGAGAATAGAGTTTTTGATCAGTACAAATCAGTAGACAACAATTGGCATAAAGACAGTATAGTTTCTTTTGAATTACCTAAATTAGAAAAAGGAAGTAAATATAATATGTATGTAAATATTCGAGATAACAAAGACTTCCCGTATAGTAATTTGTTTTTAATTGTTATGTTGGAGCAACCAAATAAGAAAACCCTAGTAGACACATTACAATGGCAAATGGCAAATCCAGATGGTAGCTTATTAGGCGATGGATTTTCTGATGTTAAAGAAAATAAATTGGTGTACAAATTAAATGAAGAAATTACCCAAAAAGGCAATTACACTGTTAGCATACAACAAGCTGTTCGCCCAATTGGTAAGGTAAAAGGAGATACAAATTTAAAAGGTGTAACCGAAGTTGGTTTCCGAATTGAATCAATAGAATAACAAAATGGCCCAAAAAAAAACAAATCAAAAAAATACAACTGTAGTTAAAGACCTTAAATACTACCAGCGCAAATTTTGGCGTGTATTTGCTTACACTCTTGGCGGAATATTTCTTTTCTTCCTTTTTGCATCATGGGGATTGTTTGGTTCTATGCCATCTTTTGAGGATTTAGAAAATCCAGAGTCAAATCTTGCAACAGAAATTATCTCTTCGGATGGTATTACTTTAGGAAAATTTTATAATGAAAACCGCACAGCAATAAAATACAAAGATTTACCAAAATCATTAGTAGATGCATTAATTTCTACAGAAGACGAAAGGTTTTACCAACATTCTGGTATTGATGCAAAACGAACTTTTGGAGCTGCACTTAAATTAGGTTCCAATGGTGGTGCAAGTACCATTACACAACAATTAGCAAAATTATTATTTCACGGTGAAGGTTCTAAATTTTTACCATTCCGAATTGTACAAAAAGCGAAAGAATGGATAATT
This sequence comes from Flavobacterium sp., assembly GCA_047636155.1. Taxonomy (GTDB): domain Bacteria; phylum Bacteroidota; class Bacteroidia; order Flavobacteriales; family Flavobacteriaceae; genus Flavobacterium. The sequence continues at coordinate 7,361 of JBLIJW010000019.1, forward strand.
GCTATCCGATTAGAACGACAATATACCAAAAACGAAATTATCGCAATGTATTTCAATCGTGTTGATTTTGTCAATACAGCAGTTGGAATTCGTTCTGCTGCAAATGTATATTTTGCGAAAGAACCAAAAGAATTATCTGTTGACGAAAGTGCTTTATTAGTCGGTATGTTGACAAATCCGTCGCTTTATAATCCGGTTCGCCGTCCAGAAAAAGCAATTAAAAGACGAAATATTGTTTTTGGTCAAATGGTAAAAAACAACAAATTAGAACCAGCGGCAAAAATCCTTCTAGAGAAAAAACCAATTGCTTTGGATTTTCATCCAGAAAGTCATTTAGATGGTACGGCAACATATTTTAGAGAATACCTTCGTGATTACATGAAAAACTGGATCAAAGAACACAAGCGTCCAGATGGAGAAGATTATGATATTTATAGTGCCGGACTGAAAATATACACAACAATAGATTCTAAAATGCAAGAGCATGCAGAAGAAGCTGTAAAAGCACACATGAAAAATTTGCAAGAAGAATTTTTTATCGATCAAAAGAAAAATAAAAATGCACCTTTTGTAAATATATCAGAAGCAGAAACGCAAAGAATTTTAAATCAAGCGATGAAAAACTCCGAACGTTGGAGGATTTTAAAAGCACAAGACATGTCTGATGAAGAAATTACAAAAACCTTCAGTGTACCAACAAAAATGACCGTTTTTTCTTGGGATGGCGATAAGGAAATGACAATGACACCATTGGATTCTATACGCTATTACAAACATTTTTTACAAGCAGGATTAATGTCTATGGAACCGCAAACCGGCCAAGTAAAAGCTTGGGTAGGAGGAATAGATTATAAATATTTTCAATACGATCACGTAGGTCAAGGTGCAAGACAAGTTGGTTCTACCTTCAAGCCATTTGTTTATGCAACAGCAATAGAGCAATTAGGAATGTCACCTTGTGACACAATAATAGATGGACCATTTATGATTCGCAAAGGACGACATCACGTAACAGCAGATTGGGAACCAAGAAATTCAGACAATCGCTACCGAGGTATGGTAACTTTAAAAACGGCGTTAGCAAATTCCATAAATACTATTTCTGCAAAATTAATAGACAAAACTGGTCCAGAAGCCGTAGTAAGTTTAACACAAAAATTAGGAGTAAAGTCAGATATTCCTGTGCAACCTGCAATTGCACTTGGCGCGGTTGATATAACCGTTCAAGATATGGTTGCTGCTTACAGTACGTTTGCAAATAAAGGAGTTTATATAAAACCACAATTTATTTCCAGAATAGAAGATAAAAATGGCGCAGTTATTTACGAGCCAATTCCAGAAACTCGCGACGTTTTAAATAAAGATGTAGCATTCGCCGTAATTAAACTATTAGAAGGCGTAACCGAATCTGGTTCTGGCGTTAGATTAAGAACCCAAGGTGGCGGAAGCGGCGACAAACGTTGGACAGGTTATCCATATATGTTCACCAATCCAATTGCAGGAAAAACAGGAACTACACAAAACCAATCCGACGGTTGGTTTATAGGTATGGTACCAAATTTAGTTACCGGTATTTGGGTAGGTTGCGAAGACCGTTCTGCACGTTTTCGAAGCATAACCTATGGTCAAGGTGCAACAGCAGCATTACCAATTTGGGGTTATTTTATGGAAAAATGCTACGAAGATCCAGATTTACTAGTATCCAAAGATCCATTTGAAAAGCCAGAAAACATGTCTATAAAAGTAGATTGTTGGACGGCGCCAAAACGAGTTGTCGATACTTTAGGCGTTAATAAAGAACAAGATACAGGCGAATTCGAATTTTAATTTTTAGAAGCCAGTCCAGCTTTCCGATACAAGTTTTTTTGTTTTTCGTCATTTTTGTACCCTTTTAAAAAAGCTTCTTTGGTCGCATTTTTAAAAAGCAAAAATTTACAAAAAACCGCAAAAAGCTTTCCGCTACAATCTGGGCTAAAAAACAAATTCAATCCATAATAGTTTTCAAATTAAAATAGAATCATCCTATTTTAAAAAATATCCTAAATTCTTTATATATTAGAGTTTTCATGCTGCATTATAACGAAAGATTCATAATTATGAGAAAAACCGCTGTTTTATTGTTATTATCAATCACTTTCTTATTTCAAAGTTGCTTTAGTTATCAAGAAATTGATAAGAATTCAAACTCTAAAAAAATTGGAGAAAAATATAAAATCCAAGTTAGTGGCAAAAGTTATAAAAGAAATCTTATTGCTTTCAACGATTCTATCGTCCATATTAAAAATGGAAATGCAAAAAATGAATTTAAAATTTCAGAAATAAATAAACTGCAAAAAAGAACATTTTCCATACTAAAAACCTTAGGGTATTCAACTGGTATTGTACTTGCTATTGTTGCTCTTTTTAGTTTAACTTACAGTCCATCAATTAGCGTAGGGAATTCTCCTAATTAAAACAAAAAAAATAGTTACAAACTATGATAAATAAAACAGTAAAAAACGTAACCGAAGCAACCAAAGGAATCGAAGATTCCATGACCATAATGCTTGGTGGTTTCGGACTTAGCGGAATCCCAGAAAACTGCATTGCCCAATTAGTAAAAATGGGCGTAACCGATTTAACGTGTATTTCAAATAATGCAGGTGTTGACGATTTCGGTTTGGGATTACTTCTGCAAAAAAAGCAAATCAAAAAAATGATTTCTTCTTATGTAGGAGAAAATGCCGAGTTTGAACGTCAAATGCTTTCGGGCGAATTAGATGTAGAACTAACTCCGCAAGGAACTTTAGCCGAAAAATGCCGCGCAGCACAAGCTGGAATTCCCGCCTTTTTCACACCAGCAGGTTTCGGTACCGAGGTTGCAATCGGAAAAGAAACCCGAGAATTCAACGGCAAAATGCACGTAATGGAATTGGCATACAAAGCAGATTTTGCAATTGTAAAAGCTTGGAAAGGCGACGAAGCCGGAAACCTAATTTTTAAAGGAACGGCCAGAAATTTCAATGCAGTAATGGCTGGAGCAGCAAAAATAACCATCGCAGAAGTAGAAGAATTACATCCGGTTGGCGCATTAGATCCAAATGAAATTCACATTCCAGGAATTATGGTACAACGCATTTTTCAAGGAGAAAAATTTGAAAAAAGAATCGAGCAAAGAACGGTTCGTAAAATATTTTAATGTACTAATTTATTAATGTAACAATTTGATGCAGAAAGAAAATATTGTAGTAAATAAATCTATTGATTTTGCATTGGAAATTATTGCATTTTGTGAATTATTAGATAAGGAGAAAAAATATGTAATTGCAAATCAACTTTTAAAATCTGGAACAAGTATTGGTGCAAATATTCATGAAGCGCAAAATGCAGAAAGTCGAGCAGATTTTATCCATAAAATGAAAATTGCAGCTAAAGAACTCGAAGAGACAAAATATTGGCTGATTCTTTGTGAAAAAGCAAATTCGTACCCATTTGAAAATCTTTTGAAATTAAAAATTGATGAATTGGGATTAATCTTTTATAAAATTATTAGTAGTAGTAAACAAAATAAGTAATACTAGTCAATTGTTAAATTAGTACATTAAAACATTAGTACATTAAATTATGGCTTTAGATAAAAACCAAATCGCACAACGCATTGCGAAAGAAGTAAAAGACGGATATTATGTTAATTTAGGAATTGGAATTCCAACCCTAGTTGCTAATTATGTTCGCAACGACATTTCTGTAGAATTTCAGAGTGAAAATGGCATTTTAGGAATGGGACCATTTCCGTTTGAAGGAGAAGAAGATGCCGATATTATCAACGCAGGAAAACAAACCATAACCACTTTACCCGGAGCAAGTTTTTTTGATTCGGCTTTTAGTTTTGGAATGATTCGTTCTCAAAAAGTAGATTTAACTATTCTTGGCGCTATGGAAGTTGCAGAAAATGGTGACATCGCAAACTGGAAAATTCCGGGAAAAATGGTAAAAGGAATGGGCGGCGCAATGGATTTAGTTGCATCCGCAGAAAATATTATTGTTGCCATGATGCACGTTAATAAAGCAGGTGAAAGCAAAATATTAAAACAATGCAGCTTGCCATTAACCGGCGTTGGATGCGTAAAGAAAGTCGTTACCGAATTAGCTGTTTTAGAAGTTACGCCTAAAGGATTTAAACTTTTAGAACGCGCACCAGGAGTTTCTGTAGAAGAAATAATTTCTTCTACAGAAGCCGATTTAATTATAGAAGGCGATATTCCGGAAATGATATTAAATTAAATAAATTGATTCAAATTTTCTAAATAATTTTTTTCTTTCTGAAGGAATCTCAAAATAAAATATAAAAAAGCGTAACTATTTTAAAATTAAAATAGTTACGCTTTTTTTAACTCTGTAGGTTAGTTGTTCCAACCAAAAAACGCAAATAGACCTACTATTAAAAAAATTAATCCAATAATAGAATTGTCTTGTTTACAAACGTCATCTAAAGATTTAAAACCCAAACAAAAATGTTCCCAATAAAATGTGCAAGTAACTTAAATTCTAACATCCTAAAAAAACCAACTAGCCACAAAAATTGCAGTAATCACACAAATTAAATCTACCAACAACATCGTTCCTAAAGCATAACGCGTATTTTTAATATTTACCGATCCAAAATAAACCGCAATTACATAAAACGTACTTTCGGCACTACATTGAAAAATACTACTCAATCTACCGGTTAAAGAATCTGCACCGAAGGTATTCATCGAATCTATCAAAAATCCTCTAGAACCTGCAGAACTAAATGGTCTTAATAAAGCAACCGGCAAAGCATCTACAATTTGTTTGTTTACTCCAAAATTAGAAAACACAAAAGCGATTCCGTTACTTATAATATCAAACAAACCACTATTTCTAAATAAAGAAATTGCAGCCAACATTCCCAACACATAAGGAAAAATAGTAACTCCGGTTTTTACACCATTGTTTGCTCCAACAACAAATGCATCAAAAACGGTAGTTTCTGCTTCGGCAAACAATTTTTCTTTTCGAAAAGCATAAATCAAGGTAAAACCTATAATTGTAAGTAAGATCAAACCAGAAAGATTAGAAGTGAAATAATTTTTTCCGATCAAATCCAAATGGTTTATGTACATTAATAAACCAATGATTGCGCCAATCAATGTCATTAAACCGATTACCAAAGAAGCACTTTTAAAATTAATTTTCTGTTTGATTCCGACTATAATAAATGCAGCAATTGTACCGATAAAAGAAGTAATTATACAAGGTAACATAACATCAGCAGGATTGCTAGAACCAGCTGCCGCACGATAACCTATAATAGAAGTTGCAATTAAAGTTAATCCCGATGCGTGCAAACACAAAAACATTATTTGTGCATCGCTTGCTCTATCTTTATCTGGATTTAGTTCTTGCAAACTCTGCATAGCTTTTAAACCAAAAGGTGTTGCGGCAGAATCTAAACCCAAAAAGTTAGCGGCAAAATTTAGCGTCATGTAAGAAATGGATGGATGGTTTTTAGGAATACTAGGAAAAACCTTAACAAAAACCGGACTCAAAACTTTGGCTAGTTTTCCAGAAACTCCAGAAATTATTAGCAACTCCATCAAGCCGCAAAAGAAAGCCAAATAAGCAATAAGCGGAATAATAATATCTACTAAACTGCTTTTGCAGGTTGCCAATAAACCGTCTGATTTTTGAACGCCACTGTAAATTTGAACGGTTTTGTTTTTATAAACGTAAGTCGTGTCCACGTTGGATAAATCACGATTCACAACCATAGTTTTGTCTTCTTTTAACTCAATACTATCACGAATAAAAGCTGGAATTTGATCTATATATTTTTCTGATATCAAAATCGGATTGCCTTTTTCACCATTTAGTACATAATCTACAGTATAAGTAGTACCAGAAAATAAACTAACAACCACAAAAATAATAGACAAAATAAATATTGTGAGCCAAAATCTGCTTAAAACCATGATTTTTTTAATTTTTGTAAATGTAGGAATTTTTGAAGGTTCAAGGGTACAAAGGCTCAAAGTTGGGCAATAGTTTTTAACATCATACTAGTTTTGTGCCTTTAGGACCTTACGACTTTAGACTCAAAATTTAAACATGAATAATTTCTTCTTCAATCAATAAATCTTCTTTTCGGAAACGCAGAAAAATTTGAGCAACTGCAATCACGTCTTTCTCGCAGTAAGTAATTATTCTATCGATATCTTTTTCTATATAATAAACGTGTCCGACTTGACTACCGTCAATATCGCCTTTTGGAGATGGAATTCCGAGTATTTTGGTAAGTAGTTTTAAAGAAGTAAAATTTTTATAATCGCCAAATTTCCATAATTCTAAAGTATCCAAATGCGGAATTTCCCAAGGTTTTTTACCAAATAAATTCAGCTTTTGCGGTATAGCAATTTGATTAATAAGCATGCGCCGTGCCAAAAACGGAATATCAAATTCTTTTACGTTATGTCCGCATAAAACATGTTGCGTAAGATTAAAATGATTGTTAATTAAATTATTAAAGTCGTTTAAAATAGTAACCTCATCACCAAAAAAAGAAGTTACTCTAAAATTTCTAATATCTGCTTTTGTAGTAAAATATCCTACAGAAATACAAACGATTTTTCCGAACTCGGCCCAAATTCCTGCGCGATCGTAAAATTCTTCGGCTGTAAATTCCTCTTTGCGCTGGTATTGGGTTTTTTGATCCCAAAGCTGTTGCATTTCTGCATCTAATTGATCAAAATTGTTTTCACACGGAACGGTTTCAATATCTATAAACAAGATATTGTCTAATCGGATTTTCTCTATCATGGTAACGGAATTTATACGAATGTAAAAAAAATCTAGACATAAAAATTAAAACTAGAACAAATCTAAAATAAAGAAGCTTGCTTAACCGGATTCTCCAAATCCAACAACCACTTTTTTCTGTGCAAACCACCATCATAACCTGTTAACGAAACATCACTACCAATAACCCGATGACATGAAATAATAATGCTTAACGGATATTTACCATTGGCATTGGCAACTGCTCGAATTGCTTTAATATCGCCAATTTTTTTAGATAATTTTAAATAGGATATTGTGTTACCAAGTGGAATTTTTAGTAACTCTTTCAAAACTTTTTGTTGAAAAGGTGTTCCGTTAAAATGAAGTTTTAGGTCAAAATTGATTCTTTTACCTCAAAAATACTCGGTTGGTTGAATAACTGCATTTTGCAAACATTCTGAAATTTCTGTTGAAATTGTTTCATCAAAGCCAAATAAAACTTCGGATAAACCATTTTTATTACCAACTATTTTGGTTATTCCTAAGGGAGTTTTAAGATAAATGGTTTCCATATCGAATTATTTTTCGTAGGATTTTAAATATAAAACCAAAGATTCTAAATCTGTAGTTGTCATGGACTTGGTAAGTTGCAAGTTAATTCGCATCGATTCGTATTGCTCAGGATCAATAATTGGTTCGGCTTCTTCTAACAAAAATGCTTTTAAATTAGCGTTTTTTTCTTTGTACACGCTAGCGATAGTTTCTAAACTCGGACCAATAACCTTTTCGTTTACTTGATGGCAAGCTGCACAATTATTGGCTTCAAAAACTACTTTTCCGTTTTCTGAGGTTGGTAAAGTAGCAACTTCGTTAGAATTAGTAGAATCTTTTTCGTTAGAATTTTTACAAGATGTGATTGCAAAAACTAGGATTAGAAAAAAAGTATAAGGTGCATTTTTCATTTAGAATATTTTTTACCATCCAACGTAACTTGGCGGTGTTATTAGTTTTAAATTTAGATAAACTAAAATTTGTGCTCTGTGGTGTGTAACATGATCTTGTAACAAATTTAATATTTGGTTTTTGGTTTTTGGACCAGCAAAAAATTCAACTTTGGTTTTTAAATCTTCGGTTGGTGTATTTTCTACTTTTTTATATACTTGATCAAAACTGGTTTTTAAACTGGCAATTATTTCGGCTTTAGTTTTTGGTGTTTTTGTTTCTGCTTCGTCTTTCTTTTCAGATGAAAAATACCTATTTGAAAGCCAATTCATGTTGCTTTGAATGTGCAGTAATTGATTAGAAAAAGTCATTTCTCTTTCGGTAGGCTTATAGTCGTAAAACTCTTCTGGCATTGCTTCTGCAACCTGAATTAAATAGGTTTTAGAGTTATTCCATTTTTCTAAGAAAGCCTCTTTGGCTTCGTTTTGAGCGTACATTTTTGGAAGTAATATAAAAGCTAGAATAGAAAGAAGATGTTTCATAGAAATAAGAATTTTATTCGGATAATTTATTTTTAGCCCCGATAAAAGTGGAAATCTTTTTTATTTCGTCAGTTCGAGTTCGCTTGCAAAGCGAGTATGGAAAACAAGAAATAAAAAAATTGAAACGATTAGCGGGAAATACATATATTGAAAAAGCCGACAATCGTAGCTTCTGAAAATTACTGTAACAATTTGGCAATTTCTTTAGCAAAATAGCTAGCAATTAATGTTGCACCTGCACGTTTCATTGCGGTTACTTGTTCCAACATTACTTCGTCGTGGTTAATCCACCCTTTTTCTGCAGCGGCTTTGATCATGGCATATTCGCCCGAAACTTGGTAGACTGCAATTGGCGTTTCAAAATTATTTTTTAGGTCTCGAACAATGTCTAAATATGCGATTCCGGGTTTTACCATCACAATATCTGCACCTTCGTCAATATCCATTTGGGTTTCTGTAATAGCTTCTAGCCTATTATGGTAATCCATTTGGTAGGTTTTTTTGTCTTTCGGAATATTTAAAGCAGCAACCGGTGCGCTATCTAAAGCGTCACGAAATGGTCCGTAAAGTGATGATGCATATTTTGCAGAATAGCTCATGATGCTAACATGGGTAAAGTCTTGGGAATCTAAAGCTTGTCGAATGGCTTGAATTCTGCCATCCATCATGTCGCTTGGCGCAACAAAATCTGCTCCAGCTTTAGCATGAGAAACGCTCATTTTTGCAAGAAACTCGACTGTTTTATCGTTATGAATAATGCCGTTTTCTATAATGCCATCGTGACCAAACTCAGAATAAGGATCTAAAGCAACATCGGTCATTACAATAATTTCTGGCGCGCAACCTTTGATAACTTTAATGGCGCGTTGCATTAATCCGTTTTCATTTAATGCTTCTTTACCTTCGTTATCTTTTAAATTATCTGGCACTTTTACAAATAACAAAACTGCTTTTAGTTTTAGTGTTTGTAATTGTTTAATTTCTGTTTCCAAATGGTCCAAACTCATTCGAAAATAATTGGGCATGGATACAATTTCTTCTTTAACGTTTGTTCCTTCTACTACAAACAAAGGCACAATAAAATCGTTAACCGATAATTGGGTTTCCTGCATTAAACTGCGCAAAGATTCTTGCACTCGTAACCGTCGGTTTCTGCGTAATGGGAACATTTTTTCAATCTTTAAATTAATTAACTTCCTAAAAAAAGGCTATACAAAAGTACACATTATATTTTTTTAAGATTGTTTAAAACTCCTTAAATTAAAACCAAATTTAGTAGAAAAAATTGGTTATTTTTACGACAGATAAAAGCCTAAAATTTAAGATAATGAGTGCAGACAAGGAAAAAGAAGCAAAATTAAAAGCATTACAACTTACATTAGATAAGTTAGATAAGACATACGGTAAAGGAACGGTAATGAAAATGGGCGATAAAGCCATTGTAGAAGTAGAAACTATTTCTTCTGGATCTTTGGGTTTAGATTTAGCACTTGGAGTTAACGGCTATCCTAGAGGAAGAGTTATTGAAATATACGGACCAGAATCTTCTGGTAAAACAACGCTTACTTTGCATGCAATTGCAGAGGCTCAAAAAGCTGGCGGTATTGCTGCATTTATTGATGCAGAACATGCATTTGATCGTTTTTATGCCGAAAAATTAGGCGTAGATATTGATAATTTAATTATCTCGCAACCAGATAACGGAGAACAAGCATTAGAAATTGCCGAAAATTTAATTCGCTCAGGAGCAATAGATATTGTAGTAATTGACTCGGTTGCCGCCTTAACTCCTAAAAGTGAAATTGAAGGAGAAATGGGTGATTCTAAAATGGGATTACACGCTAGATTAATGTCACAAGCATTAAGAAAGCTAACAGGAACAATAAGCAAAACAAACTGTACAGTATTCTTTATTAACCAGTTACGTGAAAAAATTGGTGTAATGTTTGGAAATCCAGAAACAACTACTGGTGGTAACGCATTGAAGTTTTATGCATCTATTCGTTTAGACATTCGCCGTTCGTCTCAAATTAAAGATGGAGATAACGTTATTGGAAACAGAACTAAAGTTAAGGTAGTAAAAAATAAAGTTGCACCTCCATTTAGAACAGCCGAATTTGACATCATGTATGGAGAAGGCGTTTCAAAAACAGGAGAAATTTTAGACTTGGCAGTAGAATTTGAAATAGTTAAAAAAGCAGGTTCTTGGTTTAGCTATGGCGATACAAAATTAGGACAAGGTCGTGATGCCGTTAAAGCATTAATAAAGGATAATCCTGAATTGGCAGATGAATTAGAAGTGAAAATCAAAACACATATCAAAGAATTAGCAGAAGCATAAATTTATAATTAGTATTAAAGTCTCGTTTAAAAAAAACGAGACTTTTTTTTTAATTTTATACGCAACCTTTTACAATAAAATGCATCATTCACAAAACAGCTAATTTTAAAAATGAATAAATACATAATTATAGCATTATTTTTTGTTTTCACAGCTTGTTCTGTAGGAGACGACGAAAAGAATCAATTTGTTGTCTTGCCAATTACCAGCGTAGATATTCCTGTTAGTTTTAAAAAAGATAGCATATCTAATTTTGTTTTAAAGTACAAACGTCCAACAGATTGTCACATATTTAACGGTGTTTATTACGAGGCGATAGGAAATGAAAGACATGTAGGTATAAATGCAGTTCGATTATTAGAAAATAATTGCCAACCAGAAAATTTAACAGAATTTGAAGTTCCGCTACAATTCAAACCCTTAGAAACGGGTGTTTATGTTTTTAAATTTATTACCGCGGTTGATGCTACAGGAACTGAAACATACCAAACAAATTCTATTTTAGTAGAATAAAAAATAACTAATAATCCGTTTATATTGGATTTAGAGAAACTGATTAATGAGTGTAAGAAAAATGACAGAAAGGCGCAAGAACAACTATACAAAGAATATTCTTCAAAGTTGTTTTCTGTATGCCTAAAATATTCACGCAATTATACAGAAGCTCAAGACAATTTACAAGAGGTATTCTTATTGGTTTTCAAAAAAATAAACCAATTTGGATTTAAAGGATCCTTTGATGGTTGGTTAAAAAGAGTAACAGTAAACTACGTTTTACAACAATACCGAACAGAAACAAAATTACATTTGGTAACAGAAGTTGCAGATGAAATTGAAGAAGTAGAAATAGAAACAGTTAGTTTGGAGTTTCTTTTAAAAATAATTCAAGAATTGCCAGATAGATACAGAATGGTTTTTAACCTAAACGTTATAGATGGGTTTTCGCACCAAGAAATAGCAGAAATGTTGGATATAACAATCGGTACATCTAAATCAAACCTGCATCGTGCGAAAGCAATTTTAAAAGACAAGATTGAAACAAATTCAGGCACTTCAAAAGTACCGCAGAGTAAATGAAGGAAAAAATTAATATAGAAAAACTTTTTCAAGATTCATTAAATGAATTAGATGTTAATGCGCCGCAAGACGCGTGGGTAAATATTGAAAAACAATTAAATAAAAAGAGAAAAAAACGCATTTTGCCTCCATTTTGGTGGAAAGTTGGAGGTATTGCTGCAGCACTAGTACTTGGTTACTTTTTAGGGAGAAATAATGTATTTGATGGTAATACTACAAATCAAAATACCATTGTACTTGAGAACACTAAAAACTCTAAAGAAAAAAATGGCCTTCCTGATGGTACCGAAAAGATAAAAAACAATTTTGAAATTGTAAAAAGTAATAACAATCTTTCACCAAAATCAGAAAATGAAGTGGTAATTAACGGTTCTAATAATAATACCGAATCTGATAAAAAAAATATAAATAATTCAAATAATTCGCTCCAAGATGGTGCGGCAAATAACAAATCAGATTTAAAAAATAAGAATTCAAATTCTCAAAATATAAACTTAAATCAAGGCGTTGCTCAGAATAAAACAAATAGTTCAGAAGGAAAAGATGTTGGAAAAAATAATCAAGAGAAAAATTCTATTTATAAGAAGTTTCAGCCTTTAGAGGAAGTTGCTTTTCAAGAAAAAAAGAAAACCGTATTTGATAATACCATCAAATTACCAGATGAATTAACAGACCAAAAATTAGATAATTCCATAGTCGGAATTGGAAATAATAAAATCCAAAATACATCTATCATTAGAGACCAACCGATAGTTGTGAAAAATGGAATTATTAAAAAATTGGATTCTACATCTATTGCTAGTGCAGAACCAAATGCGTTGGAAGAATTGCTTAATGAAAAAGAGAAAAAATCGGATTTAAACGCAGAACCAAAATTAAATAGGTGGCAAGTTTCTACAAATGTTGCGCCTATTTATTTTAGTTCGTTGGCCGATGGTTCGCCAATTGATGCAAAATTAGAATCTAACCAGAAAAGTTATAACACTAGTCTAAGTGTTGGCGTTGGAGTACAATACGCAGTAAACAAAAAATTAAAAATAAGAACTGGTATTAATAATTTATCTTTAGATTACAATACAAATGATATTCGTTTTACACAAACGGCAGAAGCAAAAACATTGCAAAATGTAAATCCAAATTTAGCAGGAAAATTACTAGAGGTAAAAACTATTGCAGAAATTCCTAAAGGGTTTACTTTAGTTGATGAAGGTAACGAACTTAAAGTTTTTAACGGTTCGATCAATCAAAAATTAGGTTATTTTGAAGTTCCGATGGAACTGTCCTATAGCGTATTAAATCAAAAATTAGGAGTAGAAGTTTTAGGCGGATTTAGCACCATGTTTTTAAGCCAAAATGAAGTTAATATCGTATCTAGTGGATTAGATATGAGTATTGGAGAAGCAAATAATTTAAACACTATTCACTTTAGCGGTAATCTAGGTTTAGGAATTAAATATGGCATCTGGAAAAAATTAGAAGCGAGAATTGAACCCGTTTTTAAATACCAATTCAACACATTCTCTAACAACGACGGTAACTTTAGGCCATACGTATTTGGAGTTTACTCTGGTTTTAGTTACACATTTTAAATTGAAAAAGGAATAAAGATAGTTAATTAGTTAAGTGATGTTAGTGCTTTCGAGTACTAACCGGAAAGGGTTTGCAATTGCAAACCCTTTTTTTTATTCTTGTATGTTTTTCATTTTTAGTAATTCGTGATAAATAGTAGTTCGTGTGATGTCTTTAACTACTTTTCTATCCTGTAAAGAATATCCTTCTGTTGGAATAAATGGTAAAACTTTAGCTCGCATTAAACCAGGACTTCCACTAAAAAAAGTATACGAAAACCGTTTTTTATTATCCGGAAAAACCATCGGAACAATAGAAATTTGATGTTCTATTGCCAATCGAAACGCACCGTCTTTAAAATCATCTAATTCAATAATTTCATCTGGAACGCCGCCTTCAGGAAAAATACAAATACTCAAACCTTCACTCAATCTTTGTTGTGCACGTTGAAAGACTTCGTGACGACTTTTTAGACTATTTCTATCTACCAAAATACAAGTTCGTTTATAAAAAAATCCGAATAACGGAATTTTTGCTAATTCTGACTTTCCTACAAATACAAACGGATTTCTTGAAACAGTAAGCATCAACATAATATCTGCCATCGATGTATGATTCGCGGTCAGCATGTAGCTCTTTCCTATTTCTAATTCTTGTTCTCGAGTAATTTTAATTCTAAAAAACATTCCGATTAAAATGCATCGTGCCCAAATTCGCGCCATTATAAAAAAATACGGATACCATTTTTCTTTTAAAATAGAAATAACCAGAAACGGTAACATTACCAAAATTGGAATTGCCATTAAAATGTAAAACCAAATTCGGTAAATTGTCCAAAAAATTATTTTGAAAATTCGCATAGCGACAAAAATAAGTTTAATTACGTTAAATAGGTAACAAATGCTTTTAGGTATCTAAAAAACTTTAGTTACTTTGCGGTAAATATATCACAAAATGTCGAAAATACTTACTGGAGTTCAAAGTACCGGAACGCCACATTTAGGAAATTTGCTTGGAGCAATTATTCCGGCTATCGAAATGTCTAAAAATCCAGCTAACGAATCCTTTCTTTTTATTGCCGATTTACATTCGGTTACACAAATAAAAAACGGAGAAGAACTTCGAAAAAACACCTATTCTACGGCGGCGGCTTGGCTGGCATGTGGTTTAGATGTTAATAAAGTAGTTTTTTACAGACAAAGTGATGTGCCGCAAACGGCAGAATTATCTTGGTATTTGAGTTGCTTTTTCCCGTTTCAGCGCCTGACTTTGGCACATTCTTTTAAAGACAAAGCCGATAGATTAGAAGATGTAAATGCCGGATTATTTAGTTACCCAATGTTAATGGCGGCAGATATTTTGTTGTATGATGCCAATTTTGTACCGGTAGGAAAAGATCAAATGCAGCATATTGAAATTACTCGCGATGTTGCTTCCCGATTCAACCATCAAATGGGCGAAACTTTTGTGATTCCGGAAGGAAAAGTACAAGAAGAAACCATGAATATTCCTGGAACTAACGGAGGAAAAATGAGTAAATCAGCAGGTAACTTTATCGATGTTTTTTTAGATGATAAAGCGTTGCGAAAGCAAATTATGTCGATTGAAAGCGATAGTACGCCAATGGAAGAACCAAAAAATCCAAATACATGCAAGACGTTTGCTATTTACAAATTACTAGCAAATGCTACCCAAATTGAAACTATGCGTGCAAATTACCTTGGCGGAAATTATGGTTATGGTCATGCAAAACAAGCTTTATTTGAACTGATTTGCGAAAAATTTAAAACCGAACGCGAAAAGTACAACCATTACATTTCTAACCCAGCAGAAGTTGATGCGCTTTTAAAAGTTGGCGCGCAAAAAGCACAAGAAGTTGCCAATGGCGTTTTACATAAAGTTAGGGTGAAATTGGGGTTTGAGTAGTTTTTTCGAATAATGAAATTTTAGATATAATAATCAATGAATTTAAACTTAAAGACTTCTCGATTAAATTTAAGATTTGTAATTAACGAAGACCTACAAACGATACATTCTTTGCACAGTAATCCTAAAATAGCGGAGTTTAACAGTTTAGAAATTCCAAAAAACACGCAGGAAACTGCCAAAATTTTAAATAATTGGATACTTGAAAACAATCTTCATATTGTAAAAAGATACACTTTTGCAATCGAAACAATTCAAGATAAAAACTTCATTGGGTTAATCGGAATAAATTTAGGCAAAGAGAAATACCGAAATGCAGAAGTTTGGTTTAAACTAGATAATAGTTTTTGGAATAAAGGTTTTGCAACCGAAAGTTTAAATAAAATCTTAGATTTCGGCTTTGAAACTTTACATCTTCATAGAATTGAAGCCGGTTGTGCAATTGAAAATTTTGGTTCTATTAAAGTATTAGAAAAAGTCGGAATGCAAAAAGAAGCGCATACTCGCAAATTATTACCTTTAAATTCTTGTTGGTCAGATAATTATGGTTATGCCATTTTATCTATAGATATAAGAAAATAAAATTTTACGCGTTAACGCAGATTTGCAATCCGTGACAACAAATTGATTAAGAAATAAAACCATTTCAATTAAAAATCGAAATGGTTTGTTATTAACTTTGGTTGAATAACAGATTGGGCACGGTTGTAATTAAAATATTATGAAAAAAATCTTTTTATTTATCATTTTCTTTATTATTTTTTGGAATTGTTCATCAATAAATCAATCTAAAACTAGCTTAAATAAAGCAGAAATTAGTCTTTTAAATTCATTTTTAAAACAAGAATTAAATAGAGTAGTTTACACAAGAAATATATATGATAGTATAATTATTATAAAAGATGCCACTCCAAAAAAACAAATTATTGAAGATTATGAATCTTTTAGTATAAAAAGTAGTTTATTTGATTCGTTGACCTTTTTAAAAATTAAAAAAGAATTAAGTAAAGAAACTAACTACTATTTTAAATCAAGCGATTTTGTAGATAAACGGATAATTTTAAAAACAAAAGAAGAATTTAGAACGTCAATTCAAAACCATGAATTTTTTAAAAAATCTAAAGAGCTCGTTTTCTATTTATCAACTCCTTATTTTATAGATAAGAATACGGCATTAATAACCGTTGTTTCTGGAAGTGGTGAATTGGGCTTTAGATTAATTGACAGCGGAGTAATTTTAATGAAAAAAAATAAACAAAATAAATGGGTTGCGGAAAGTAATTTGGGAAGCAGATATTACTAAATTAAATCGTTGCTACGGATTTGCAATCCGTAGCAACAACACAAATAAAATTTAAACCATTTCAACTAAAAATCGAAATGGTTTTTTTAATTCAAATCGCTTCAAATAATTTTCCGGGTAACGGGCGAACAACTCCTTTTAATTCCATATTTAAAAGTAAAGAAGATATTCTGTAAATAGGAAAATCACATTCTAAAGCGATGATATCCATTTGCTGTTTTCCTGTAATTTGTAAATAATCGTAGACTTTTTGTTCTTCGGCATCCAAACTTACAAAAAGCTGTTTTTGAATTGCTTTAGACTCCTTTTTAGAGTCGTCTTCTACTTTCCAATTCAGAATATACAAAATATCTGCAGCAGAAGTCAACAAATTAGCACGTTGCGTTTTTATTAAATTATTGCAACCTTGACTAAATTTATCGGTTGTTCTTCCCGGTACGGCAAAAACATCGCGGTTGTAATCGTTCGAT
The DNA here is from genome assembly GCA_047636155.1 of Flavobacterium sp. Classification (GTDB taxonomy): domain Bacteria; phylum Bacteroidota; class Bacteroidia; order Flavobacteriales; family Flavobacteriaceae; genus Flavobacterium. The sequence continues at coordinate 24,311 of JBLIJW010000019.1, forward strand.
AAATTAGCCGTAATTAACGAACCACCTTTTTCGGCACTTTCTATCACAATAGTTGCTTCACTCATTCCTGCAACAATTCGGTTTCGTTTTACAAAATTTTCTTTTTCAGGATTAGAATTACTCCAAAATTCCGTTAAAAATCCGCCATTTGTTTCCATTTTCGCTACATACTTTTTATGCATTTTAGGATATACCTGATTCAAACCATGCGCTAAAACACCAATGGTTTGTAAATTCAAATCCATTGCGGTTTTATGCGCAAAAATATCAACGCCATATGCAAAACCAGAAACTATTATTGGGTTTAAAGGTGCTAAATCTTCAATCAATTTTCTACAAAAATCCATTCCGCTAGAAGTTATTTCTCGCGTTCCAACAATACTAATTATTTTCTGTTGGTTCATTTTCATGTTCCCAGAACCAAATAACAAAGTTGGTCCGTCAATGCAATGTTTTAATTTATCTGGATAATCGGCATCTTTATAAAAATAAGTCTGAATTTCGTTATTCTGGATAAATTTCAATTCAGCTTCTGCTAATTTTGAAGCCGATTGTGCTTTTAATTTTTTTATCAAAATCGGACCAATGCCGTCAATTGAAGCTAAAATATTCGACTTCGATTGGAATATTTCTTCGGCAGTTTGGCAATGATTTAGTAGTTTTTTTGCAACAATATCACCAACACCATCGGTTTGAAGTAAGGTTAAAAGATAAAATAATTCGGTTTCAGACATGGTAAGGTATTGGAATTCAAATTAAAGCTATTTTTTTGAAATTGTTAACAAAGTTTGTTGATAAAATTTTGACAAAACCAATATTTATCTAAATTTGTAAGTATGAAAATGGAACACTACGTATCGCAGCTTTTATATCGTTACCAATGCGTAACCGTTCCTGGTTTTGGTGCTTTTTTAACCGAAATCCAATCGGCACAAATTGATTTAGAAAATCATTCGTTTTTTCCGCCAAAAAAAGTAGTTTCCTTTAATCCTTATGTAAAAAATAACGACGGATTATTAGCAAATCATATCGCTACGGCAGAAAAAATGAGCTACGAAGTTGCCGTTCATGCTATTGAAAATCAAGTTGCAATTTGGAAAGATAAGCTGTTTATGTTTGAAGGAATTATCCTTAAAAATGTAGGTGAAATTGTTGTAAATGCCGATAAGAATTTAGTTTTTACTCCATACAACCAGATCAATTATTTAACCGATTCTTTTGGTTTAACATCGTATAATTCGCCAGTTATAAAACGTGAAGTTTCCGCTGTTTTAAACCCAGAAGTTGCGTATGTTGAAGAAACTCCGGTTATTTCGTTAGCAACAGAAACTTCAAAACCTACTTATAATTTCTTGAAATATGCAGCAGTTTTCATAATTGGCGCCGGAGTTTTAGGTGCGTTTGGATACAATTATTACGAAAATCAGGTTGCAAACGAAACTTTAATGGTTCAAAGAAAAGTGCAAAAAGAAGTAGAGAAAAAAATTCAAGAAGCTACTTTTATAATTTCTAATCCTATTCCGTCTGTAACATTAACTATTAAAAACGAAAAAACAACATTGCCTTATCATGTTGTTGCTGGCGCATTTAGAGAAGAAAAAAATGCCGAGAAAAAATACCAACGTTTGCTTAAACTTGGTTTTCCTGCAAGACGAGTTGCACCTAATAAAAGCGGGTTATATCCTGTTTTATACGGAAGTTATTCCAGTTATATCAAAGCGCAAAAAGACATGAAAATTATCCAAAAAACCAATAACAGCGAAGCTTGGTTGTGGATTGAGGATTTGTAATTTTAGTCTTAAAGCCGAAAGTATTAACGTTTTTGTAGCTTTGAATTTTAAGTTTTTTTGTTTACTTATAATTTTTTAATTATTTCCAGACTTTCGGACTTTTGACTTTTTGACATTAGGACTAATTGGTTACCTTTACCAAAAAAATGATGACGCCAAAAAAAGCTTCAGAATCTTTAACTATATTGACAGACTTGGTTTTGCCAAGCGAAACAAATCCTTTAAATAATTTATTTGGCGGCGAATTACTTGCCAGAATGGATCGTGCTGCAAGTATTGCTGCAAGACGGCATTCTCGCAGAATTACGGTTACTGCTTCTGTAAATCACGTGGCTTTTAATCGTTCTATTCCGTTAGGAAGTGTTGTAACGGTTATGGCAAAAGTTTCTCGTGCTTTTAAGAGTTCGATGGAAATTTATATTGACGTTTGGTTAGAAGATCGTGAAAGCGGAATGCGCACCAAAGCCAACGAAGCAATTTATACTTTTGTTGCTGTAGATGAAACCGGAAATCCGGTTGAAGTTGCGCCAGTTATACCAGAAACGGAAGAGGAAATAAAGCGATACGATGGTGCTTTACGAAGAAAACAATTGAGTTTGGTTTTGGCTGGAAAAATGAAACCTAACGAAGCTACTGAGTTGAAAGCGTTGTTTGTGGAGTAATCTGTTTTCAATTTTTAAATTCACAAAAAAAACGCTGAAAAGTAATTTATTCTTTTTAGCTCTTTTACCAACAATTCAATAATTATGAAATTTACATATATTTCTACAAGTCTATTTGCTTTCTTTATGTTAATAATATCTTGTGGTCGTGTGGGAAATGAAATCAACCATAATTATCATTCTGGAAAAATTGAAATAAAAGATTCTATAGTTCCAGAAAAGAATGGTAGTTATACGAATCAATTAATAAAACTTAAAGGATTTACGAACGATTCCATTTATGTCAATTTTGGTAAAGGAAGCTTTAAAAAGTATTTCAAAGGAAATATAGATATAACTTTAAACCCAGATTATTATGGTGGTGTAAATGCTAATTTTGAATTTAATTCTTACAAAGCAACCGAGGGAAATTTACACATTACTTTTGGTATTTATTAGAGAATAAAAAAACCAGTAGCGCGAATTTGCAATTACGTGGTATGCAATATACTTTGCCTATTTTATGAGTTTTTTACTGACTTTTATAGATTAAAATATTATTAAGATAAAAGAAAACATAGAAATAAGTTTTGGAGATTACTATTTTACCATTTATTCTTGGTATCTATTCTTAATACCTTTAGTTGTCTTGATAACTTTAATAATTTGGTTTAATATAATCAAAAGAAATAAACTTCGTTAATAGCTTTCCTATAGCGCGGATTTGCAATCCGAGCTAACAAAATATTTAAAATTTAAAACCATTTCGATCTAAAATTGAAATGGTTTTTTTTTAGATTTATTAGAATTAGATATTAGGCACGGATTGCAAATCCGTGCTATCGGGTCAAAGATTGTAAATCCGCGCTATTTGGTTTTGCGCTTTGTACTTTTGACTTTCTTCTGCGTGAAGGTTAGAGTAATTGTTTGAGCTCTTTTTAAAGAATGGAATGCAATGGAATTGTTTAAAAAAGCGAGTACGAAAGCCTGACCGAAAATGTTGCGCTGTTGCGAAGCATAAAGCGCTGCATTTTTTGGACACGCCCAAATAATTTAAAATTTAATTTGCTTAATTACTCAACCAACTACTCGGGTTATTATAGGTTGTGTTTTGGGTAATCATGAATTTTAAAACCGTGTTACCTTCTGGATTGGTTCTTATTTTTCCTATGGTTTGTTTGATAGAAACTTTATCGCCTGCGCCTACGTTTACACTACTTAAATTTTGATAAATAGTAAAATAATCTCCGTGTTGAATCATTACCATTTTGTTAACTGGCGATATGGAAATGACTTTGTAAACTTCGCCACCAAAAACTGCTCTGGCATTTGCACCGTTTTCTGTAGTAATTTCAACACCACTATTGTGGACTTCTAAACTGCGATACACTGGATGCGCTTGGTTACCATATCCCAAAGTTATTGCTCCTCTTTCAACCGGATAAGGCAAACGGCCTTTGTTGGCTTTAAAGTTATCGGAAATGATTTTTCCTTCTGGGGTTAATACAATATTCGTAGAATTTTCAATAGCTCTTGTGTCTGACTTAGTTGTTGTTGTTGGGTTATTTTTTGCACGTTCTGCTGCCGCTTTTCTGTTGGCTTCTGCAATTGCATCTCGAATTATTTTTTTGATTTGTGCATCTATTCTGTTTGATTCGCGTTTGGATTTTTTAATTTCGCCCGCAATTTGATTTTTAGATTTTTTGAGAGAATTCGCAATTACTTCTTGATCGGATTTTTCTTTTATTAGATCTTTTTTCTGCTTTTCTTGGTCTGCCAAAAGTTGTTCTTTTTCTGTTTTTTGTCCGCTTAGTTTGGCATTAAAATCTAATAATTGTTGGCCTTTATCTTGAATTTCTAAACCTTGTGATTTACGGTAATTGGTATATTGCTTCATATATTGCAAGCGTTTGTAGGCTTGCTGAAAGCTTTCTGACGACAATAAAAACATTAATCTGCTTTGTTCTGATCTGCTTTTGTAGGACTTTACAATCATTGCTGCATAGTCTTCTTTAAGTATTTTAAGTTCTTTCTTTAAAGAATTAATTTGGATTTGGTTTTTATAAATTCCGTCGTTTAATAGTTTGGTTTGTTTTACCGTTGTACCAATTAATTTTTCTTTTAACCCTATTTTTTCTTTTTGGATTTGTAATAATTTACCCACAGATTTTTCTTGCTTGCGAACGTCCTGCAACTTCATTTCGTTAGCACGAATTTCTTCTTGTAACTTGGCTTTGCGCTGCTCTAATTGTTCTTGCGTTTGCGAGTAACCAAAACTGGCGATGAAAATAAAAAGAAAGGTGTAAAATATTTTTTGCATGGTAATTTATTTGCGATTGTAAAAATCGGGAAAAAATTTTAAATTATTTGTCAAGGCTAATTCTTTCGTAACCGTCTGGAACGCTATACGGAAAATTTAGTTCTTCGTTTAAATTTACGGTTTTATATTCTAATTGAATATTGGTATTTTTTTGGTTCTGATTGGCATCCATAGTGATAGAAAGTGGCAAAATTAATTCGCCAAATTTGTTATAATCAGGATAGGAAACTTGTAATTTTCTGTTTTGTGAAAGTTGATTGAACTGTTGGTTTTTTAGCAGAAAATTACTTGATTCAAAATCATAAGTTGCAACCATGTCGCCGGTATTGCCTTGCAATTGGTATAAATTATTGACTATTTCTGCTTTTAATTTTTGGTTTTTTAAGTCGTATAGAGCTTTACCCAAAAACAAATTTTGTAATTTTTGAAAATCTAAATCGGTTCCTAACCATTTGCTTAGTGCTGAATAATCGCCTTCAAAATAAGCCGATCCGATTTTCTCGTAATATTGAACACTTGTTGGCGTAATTAAAGCTTTAGCAACAGTAAATCCTAAAACCCGAACGCTAACTAAAATTTTTTCATCTTTTTGAATTCGGATTTCTGCTGTTACCGATTGGGAATTTTTATCGTCTTTGTATCTTGCATTTGCTTTGATGTACATCGTTTTAAAGTCGGTTACATTAGCATAAATACTATTTACTATTTTTATTGCGTCTAATGACTTGGTTGCGTTTCCTTCTGCCAAAACAGCTTTGGATTTGCAAGATGCAAAAAGAATTATTATGATTACCAACAGGTATTTTTTCATTATTTATTTTTTTGTTTTTTTATTAATTGGTCGGCTTTTGTGAAATATAACTCTTTCTTTTTAAAATCGCCTAAACCATTATATGCTTCACCTAATTGGATAGTAAAATTAATTTCTAAGGTTGGATTATCGATGATAAAATCGATTCCAGATTCTAAAATATCTTTGGCATTTTTAAAATTTTGCTGCTGGTTATTTGCTAAACCAGCATAATAATAAATTTCTGGTTGGGTTGGAAATAGCTGCATTTGTTCTTCAGAAAAATTCTGTAATGTTTTAAAATCGGTTGCATCTACATAACTTTGCATGAGCAAAAGTAAAGTTTCCATATCGTTTGGATTGGAATTTAAATGCATTTGATAGTATTTCGAAGCTTTAGAAAACTCTTTTTTATTTTGATAAAATTTACCAATTTCTTTAGCAACTTGTACTTCTTTGTCGTTTTCAAAATAGCTGATTGCTTTTTCTAAAGCAGCATCGTATTTTGGATTGTTTTGAGTAAAAATTAGAAATTCATTAAAAACCCGGTGTTTAATTTTTCTGTCAATTACATCACTATTCAAAACCTTATTCATAGAAATTACCGCTTTGTCGCCATCGCTATTGTTAATGTGAAACTTAAAAAGACTGACTTGTGCAAAATCAGAATCTGGAATTTCTTTTTCTAATTTAACGGCAATTTCGTTAGCTTTTTCTTCTTCATTACTTTTAGAGTAAAAATAAATAAGATTGATGTAATTGGCTTCTACTTTCGGATTTCTTTTTATTTGATCTAAAAGATTGGCTTTTTCTGCACCAGAAAATCGAGAATCTTGCATGATTTGCATTTTGTAATTATCTCTTTTTTCTGATTTTCCGACTTGGTCGTTTAATTCATTTATTAAACTTAAAGCTTTATCAAATTGTTGCGTACTCATGTATAA
>JBLIJW010000020.1:0-30605 GCA_047636155.1 Flavobacterium sp.
CTTCTGCACCAAAACCATTTGCTTCATATTCCAATAATTCGTGTTTTTCTTTTAAAATACTAAAGCCAGTTTCTGTTTGAAATATGGATTTTCCAACAGAGAATGCACCGAAAGATTCACCCGGACGGTTGGAGTTAATTACATCAGTATATTGAGCAAAACATAAAGTAGTGAACGATAAAAACGCAATAGCAATAAGACTTTTAATTTTCATATTTTACTTTGTTTGGTTTCCAAAAATAGTACTTTATAATCAATTTTATTATTTATTTAAGAAGTTAATGCGAAATTAAACGACCTTAATTTTGTAATTTTGCTAAAATTTTTTAGATGGAAACGGCAAATCTTACTAGTTTAATTAAAACTCTTTTTTGGCTTATCGTAATTTACTATGCCATCAAATTTTTGGTGCGTTTGTTTTTGCCTGTTTTAGCAAAAAAAGTTGTTGAAAAAGCAAGTGAGCAATTCCAACAACAAAGCCAAAGACAAAATACATCTAATAATGCTACTTCATTTAAAGAAGAAAAGCCAAAGCCAACAAAAAAAGTTGGGGAATACGTAGATTTTGAAGAAATAGAGTAATTTTACACTTTATTAATTCCAATTTCTAGTTTAAAATGAAGCAACTTCAAAAGTTCTATCCTCATTTATTATCTCTTTTCGGATTTATCGTTATTGCCCTAGTTTATTTTTATCCGGTATTGCAAGGAAAAAAAATATACCAGTCGGATATTGTGCAATATACCGCAATGGCAAAAGAGCAAAACGATTTTAGAATAGCAGAAAATCAGGAACCTTTTTGGACCAATTCTGCATTTGGCGGAATGCCAACCTACCAATTAGGAGCAAAATATCCTAATGATTTTATTGGCGCCATTGATGATACTATTCGCTTCCTACCGCGTCCTGCAGATTATTTATTTCTTTATTTTTTAGGCTTTTATGGCTTGTTATTAGTTCTTAAAACAGATCCGTTAAAGGCATTTTTTGGTGCTTTGGCTTTTGGATTTTCTACTTATTTAATTGTAATTTTGGGAGTTGGTCACAATGCTAAAGCACATGCCATCGGATATTTCCCTTGGGTTGTCGCTGGAGTTCTTTTGGTTTTTAGAAAAAAATATATTCTTGGTGGTTTACTAACGCTTTTTGCCGTGGCATTAGAAATAAATGCGAACCACTTTCAAATGACTTATTATTTGTTGTTTTTACTTTTATTTATTGGAATTTACTACGGATATCAAATTTTTAAACAAAAAGATTTTTCTTCAATTCCTAAAATAATCGGAACTTTTGCGGTAGCATTAATTTTAGCAGTCGGCACCAATGCTACTAGTTTATTGGCTACCCAAGAATATGTAAATTATAGCATAAGAGGTAAAAGCGACTTGACTTTAAATCCTGACGGAAGTAAAAAAGTTGGCGATGGAGCAATGGATAGAGAATACATAACAGAGTACAGTTACGGAATTTTAGAAAGTTTGAACCTAATTGCGCCTCGAATTTTTGGTGGCGGAAACGGAGAAAGCTTGGGTAAAGATTCTGAAATTGTAAACTATTTACAACAACAGCAAGTAGGCGAAGACCAATATATAACTAGAGAACAAGCAGAACAATATGCCGCAGACGGAATGCCGACCTATTGGGGTGATCAGCCAATTGTTGCAGCACCTGCATATATCGGAGCAGTTGTTTTTTTCTTAGCAGTTTTGGCCTTATTTCAAGACAAAAGGAAAATAAAATATGTATTTTTAGCGGGAGTAATTTTTTCACTAGTTTTATCTTGGGGAAAAAATTTCGGTTTCTCGACTGACTTTTTTATAGATTATGTTCCGTTATACGATAAATTTAGAGCAGTTTCGTCCATACAAGTTATATTAGAATTGTGTATGCCAATTTTGGCCATAATGGGATTGCAATCGTTTTTTGATAATAAAAATACGGATTTAAGAAAAAATTTATTGCAAGCTGCGGGAATAAGTATTGGTATTTTGGCATTACTTCTTTTGTGCAAAAGTATGTTCCGATTTTCAAGTTTAAATGACGGAATGCTGACCAAAAGTTATGGTCCAGAATTTATGGAAGCCTTACGTAAAGACAGGAAAACAATGTTTACTGCCGATTTATTACGTTCTATTTTCTTTATAGCAGTAGCATTTGGAGCGTTATTTTTGCATCTTAAAAATAAAATAAATGCAACAACAACGGTTTTAATTGTTGGATTTTTTATGGTTGCCGATTTATTCTTTGTAGATAAAAGTTATGTAAACACTACCGATTTTGTTGGTGCGCATGATGTCGATGTTCCGTTTCAGGCTTCTAATGCAGATATGCAAATATTACAAGATACTACAAATTATCGTGTACTAGATGTTCAAGGATTTTTAAATGCAAGAACTTCTTATTTTCATAAATCTATTGGTGGTTATTCTGCGGTTAGACCAAAGCGAATGCAAGAATTATTTGATTATCAAATTAGCCAAAACAACGTTGAGGTATTGAATATGCTAAATGTAAAATATGTCTTGCAAACGGATGAAACCAGACAATTAGTACCAACTTTAAATGGTAGTGCAAATGGAAATGCTTGGTTTGTTTCAAAAATAAAATTAGTAACAACGGCAGACCAAGAAATGAAATCTCTAAACGGATTAGACTCTAAAGAAACAGCAATTATTAACACTTCTGATTTTAAAAACCTTCCATCTTCAAAATCTTTTGATTTAGATTCTTTGGCGAATATTAATTTAAAGTCTCATTTGCCAAACCGACTTATTTATACGTCAGAAAATAAAAATGCTGGTTTCGCGATATTTTCTGAAATGTATTATAAAAATGGTTGGATTGCTACGATTGACGGAAAAGAAACTCCAATTTTACGAGTAGATTATGCTTTGCGTGGCATTCAAATTCCTAACGGAAAGCATACCATTGAATTTAAATTTGATCCACAAGTTATCAAAACAGGAAGTACTATCACTTTAATAAGTTCCGTTTTATTGGTATTATTACTAGCAGTTGGAATTTATTTCGAAAATAGAAAAAGGAAAAAATCGAATTCAGAATTAAAAGAGTAAATAAAGAAATTTGGATTCTAAAAAAGTTTTAATTATCACGTATTATTGGCCACCAGCTGGCGGTCCAGGAGTACAACGATGGCTTAAATTTGTAAAGTATTTGCCAGATTTTGGTGTGCAACCTTATGTGTTTATTCCTCAAAATCCTACCTATCCAATTTTAGATGCTGATTTAGAAAAAGAGGTTTCTGAACAAGTAATTGTAATAAAAACAAAAATTTTTGAACCCTACCAATTAGCTTCTTATTTTTCGAAAAAGAAAACTAAAAATATCAGTTCCGGAATTATTCCGAACAAAAAGAAACAATCTTTTTTAGAGAAATTATTTCTTTGGATTCGGGGTAATATCTTTATTCCTGATGCTCGATTTTTATGGATAAAACCGTCTGTAAAATTTATAGAAAATTATTTACAAGAAAATCAAATTGATACTATTATAACTTCTGGTCCGCCGCATAGTCTCCATTTAATTGGATTACAACTTTCTAAAAAAAATAAAAAATTAAATTGGATTGCCGATTTTCGTGATCCTTGGACTACAATTGGTTACCATAAAGAATTAAAATTATCTTCCTACGCCGAAAGGAAACACAAATCTTTAGAGAAAGAGGTTTTACAAAGCGCAAATCAAATTTTGGTGACCAGTAAAACTACAAAAGCTGATTTTGAAAAGATTACCAACCAACCAATTACTATAATCACCAATGGTTACGATTCTGAAAAAGTGGAAAAACAACCTTTAGACACCAAATTTAGTTTGGCCCATATTGGTTCTTTTTTATCCGAAAGAAATCCTAAAATTTTGTGGGAATCGCTTTCGGAGTTAGCAATTGAATTTCCTGATTTTAAGTCGAACTTAGAAATAAAATTAATTGGTGCAGTAAGTCAGGATGTCTTGGCTGCAATTTCTGATTTTAAATTAGATATTTATGTAAAAAATTTGGGATATGTTTCCCATTCTGAAGCTATTTTGCACCAACGGAAATCACAAGTTTTGTTACTTATTGAAATAGATTCAGAACAAACGAAAAGCATCATTCCCGGAAAAGTGTTTGAATACATTATTTCAGAACGACCAATAATTGCAATTGGTCCAAACGAATCGGATTTTGCCGAAATAATACTACAAACCAACACAGGTAAATTTTTTCATTATTCGGATAAAGAAAAATTGAAAGCAGTCATTTTAGATTATTATCAGAATTATTTACTGGATAATTTAAAAGTTTTTCCCGTTGGCTTAGAAAAATATTCTCGAAAAAGTTTGACCGATAAATTAGTAAAAACAATTTTCAATAACGAAAACTAATCCTATGGGAATTGTTCAAACACAATCTATAAAAAATACGTTTATAACTTTTTTCGGATTCGGAATAGGTGCAATCAATGCCTTGTTTTTTTATACTGCATTTTTAGGAAAATACCATTACGGAATTACGACTACCATACTTTCTGCTGCCAATATTGCTATGCCTTTTTTGGCTTTTGGTGTGCAAAATACATTAATAAGATTTTATAACCATTGCAAAACAGAAGATGAAAAAGATAAATTCATGACGTTTGTTCTGGTGTTGCCATTGGCTTTTGTTGCTTTGTTTTTTGTTGGAATTTATGTTTTTTACCAACCAATTAGCGGTTACTTTTTAGCAAAAAATCAAGGGTTAGAACCGTTTTTAATTTTGATTCCGGTAATTGGATTATTCATGGCTTATTTTGAGATATTTTATGCTTGGGTAAAAGTACATATGCAATCTGTAGTTGGGAATTTGATTAGTGAAGTTGTTGTTCGTGTTGTTACTACTATTTTATTGTTCGCCGTTTATTTTGAGTTTTTAAGTAAAGTTAATTTTGTGTATTGCTTGGCGCTTGCTTATTTTTTGCAATTAATCTCAATAATGATTTATGCTTTTAAAATTAAAGTTCCGGTTTTAAAATTTGCCATTCCGCACAATATTAAAGAAATTTTAGCCTATTCGTTTTTTATTGTCATTTCTGGCGGTGTTGCTGTTATGTTGGTCGATTTTGATAAGGTAATGATTAATAATTATTTGGATATTGAAGAAAACGCCGTTTATTCTGTTGCCATTTTTATAGCCACAGTAATTATTGTGCCAAGTCGTGCCATGACGCAAATTGTTTTACCAATAACTGCAAGATTGATGGCACAAGAAAAATGGGACGAATTGAACGATTTGTATAAAAAAAGCGCCATTAATTTACAAGTAATTGGCGGATTGTTAATGGTTGGTATTTTTGTAAATATCGATATGATCTATGCAATAATTCCGGGCAAATATGCCACAGGAACTTTGGTAGTTATACTAATCGGTTTGACCAAATTTTACGATTTAATTTTAGGAAACAACAATGCTATTATTTTAAATACCAAATATTATAGAGTGGTTTTGGCTTTCGGATTTTTATTGGTTTTTTTGATGGTGGTTTTTAATATGTGGTTGATTCCGATTTTTGGTATTGTTGGTGCAGCTTTGGCAACCTTGCTTTCTGTTGCTATTTATAATACCATTAAATTATTATTTGTAGTTAAAAAATTGCATTTGTTCCCTTTTACTAAAAAGACTTTAGTTTCTTTTGCAATTATAATTGCGACTTTTGGTTTGTTTTATTTTTGGGATTTTTCTTTTATCCCTTTTGTAAATATTGTTTTAAAGTCGATTTTGGTAACGTTATTTTATATTTTCTTGAATTATAAATTGAAAGTTTCTGAGGAAGTGGTTGTTTTTATGAATTCGATTTTTGCCCGTTTACCAAAACGTTAGCCCAGATTGTAATGCAAAGCTGGATTGACTACTAAAAAAAATCCTGCAACTTTTTTAGCTACAGGATTTTCACAAAAAATCTAACAATAAAAAAACTATTTTTAATCTCTTTTTCTGTCTTTTTCGTCTTTATCGTTTTTTTTATAATAGTAATCAGACGAATTATTATTTTGATAGTAAGGGGAATTATTTTGGTTATTTTGGTATGCATACCCTTGATAACGATTTCCTTTTATATTCCCAACCGTATTTACAATTTGACCGTGTCTGTTATAAATTAAGCGCATGTTTCCGATTTGATCTAAAGCGAAACGGTTGTACTGCATGTAAACCGTACCAATTCTTGTTACTCTGTCGCTGAAATCGTAGTTAATGAAAGTATTTCCTACTCTTCGTACTCGGCCAAAACTATCTTGTTCTATCAAGACACCATAATTTATAGGTCGGTTACCACGATTTACTTCTGTGCTGCGTCTGCCTGCAGTTTTAAATTGGTAATTTCCTTGGGAATCATCTGGTCGTGTATTAAAATCAAAATCGCCATTTGGGAACACAAAAAATTCTATTCCTCTTTCTATAAAGGATAATGGTTCATTTTCATAATAATTAACGGCTTTAACTTTGCTAATTATTTTCGTTTCGTTCGCATTAGCTAGATTTCCTATTAGTAAAACGCTAGCTACTAAAAGTGTAAAGTTTTTCATAATAAATGGAATTAAATTTCCGTTTCCGGAACTGTTGCTTACTCTTTCGATTTTCAGCTTCTTCGATCAGAAAGTTGTTCTGATGTTAATGATAATTCAATTCTTGTGCCAAAACACTTATTTATATTTGTCAATGATTTGTTAATGATATGTAACTAATTATCATATAACATTTTAAATACTAAAAAACCGAATTTTCAATTTCAATTTTGATAGCAGTTTTATTGTTATATTTGCATTATTTTTTGATTTTTGATTTTGACTATTTCTATGAAAAATATAAATTCCTTTTTTTTAGTAGTTTTGTTTTTGTTTGTACTTCCTTTTTCTGGAAAATCCCAAACGTATAATGCCAATTTTGCAGCGGTTGTGAATCAAACTTCGCAAACCAATATTACTGATAATCTTACGGCATTTGAGAATCTAGGAGTAAAACGTCGCGGAACTGCAGCTTTACAAAACACTTTAGATTGGTTAAAAAATCAATACACTAGTTTTGGTTATGCGCCATCGCAATTGCAAGAATTTAGCTATACCTACTCTGGTTCTACTTCTGTAGTAAAAAATCTAGTGGTAACTACAATCGGAACGTTGTATCCAAATACTTATGTTATAGTTTGTGGTCATTACGATTCTATCGTCGGTACAGGAACGAATGACAACGGAAGCGGTATTGTTTCTATTTTAGAAATTGCTCGATTGTTACAAAATATACCAACAGAATATTCTATTAAATTCATCAATTTTAGCGGAGAAGAAGATGGATTACGCGGGAGTCAGAATTATGTTTCGACCGTTGTAAATTCTACCACGCCAAAAATGGATATTAAAGTTGTTTTTAATTTAGATGAAGTTGGCGGAGTTGCTGGAGCAAATAATTCAACAATAACTTGTGAAAAAGATACTGCTTCACCAACTAGTAATAATGCAGCTTCTGCAGTAGTTACAAACCAACTTATCCAATGTGTGCTATTGTATACGCCATTACAAACTTTGTTGGCTTCGGCTTATGCTTCTGATTATATTCCGTTTCAATCTAATGGAGAAATTATAACCGGATTGTTCGAGACAAACGAAACTACACACCGCCATACTGCAACTGATTTATTGGTTAATATGGATGTTGTTTATAATTATAATGTTGCAAAAGCAGCTGTTGCGGCAACCTTATTTTATTCTGGTGCGAATGCATCAACTCTTGGATTACAAACGACAACTTTTGAAAATGAATTTAAAGTTTTTCAAACAGCAACAAAAGATTCTTTGTATTTTACCATAGGATCTATAAAAGCAGAAACTATTAAAATTAGTTTAATTGATTTGAATGGCAAAATAGTACTTTCGAAAGCACTTATAAACGATTTTCCAATACATGCACTTTCTATTGACACACTTTCTAAAGGAATGTATCTGGTAAAATTGGAAGCAGAAGGAAAATCAATAACCAAAAAAATCGTACTTAAATAAAATGGATAATTCAGAAGCATACCAAGACTTTTTTGGCCGAATTAAATTACATATAAATAATAAAACTTTTTCTAAAATTACTATGGCAAAAACCATAGGAAATCCTGATTTATTGAATATATACTTCAAGCCAATTTTAGTAGATAAAAAATTGCAGTTTGAGACTAGGTATCGCTATCAACAAGAAGAAAAGCTAGAAACAATAGCTTTAGACCAAGTTTTTGAAATAATAAAAAGCCACATGTTGCAGCCATTTACTTCTGTAATTTTATTTACCAATGAAGCAGATGTTTTCTTAAAAATCAATAAAAAGAAAAATGCTTCTGTAACAGAACAACCACCAACATTTAGAAATGCAGATCCAGTTTTTGCAGACTTAGAATAATTTTAATCGATACTATCCGGGAAAATCTTTCCTGGATTTAAAATTCCGTTAGGATCGAATACAAACTTTATTCTTTCCATTAATTCCAAATGAATTTTAGAAAAAGCAATATTCATATAGTTTTTTTGTACAAATCCAATGCCGTGTTCGCCAGAGAGTGTTCCTTTTAAAGCAACAGTAAGTTCAAATATTTCTCTGATTCCTTTGGTAACTTCTTTATCCCATTGGTCGTCAGTCAAATCTCCTTTTATAATATTTACATGTAAATTTCCGTCGCCAGCATGACCATAACAAACCGATTGAAACCCATATTTTTTTCCGATGGCTTTTATTCCGCTTAACAATTTAGGCAATTCATATCTTGGTACAACAGTATCTTCTTCTTTGTAAATTGAATTCGCCTTAACAGCTTCTGCAACGCTTCGTCTCATTTTCCATAAAGCATTTTTTTGTTCTTCAGTATCTGCAAACAAAACTTCATCAATATCGAACTGCTCTACAACGGTCATTATTTTTTCTGCTTCTGCCATTAAAATTTCCGGATAGTTTCCATCAACTTCAATTAATAAATGCGCTTGTACTTTTTCTGAAACCGGAATATTATCAATAGCAAAATAGCGCAATGTCCAATCTATTGCATCACGTTCCATAAATTCTAAAGCACTTGGCGTAATTCCTGCTCGAAAAATAGCGGAAACAGCTTCGCAAGCTTGGTTTGCATTGTAAAACGGAACTAACATTAAAACATTATGGGTATTTTTAGGTAATAATTTTAAAACAATTTTGGTGATAATTCCCAAAGTTCCTTCACTACCAACCATTAATTGAGTTAAATTGTATCCAGTTGTATTTTTTAGAGTGTTAGCACCAGTCCAAATAATTTCTCCGTTAGACAAAACCACTTCTAAATTCAATACATAATCCTTTGTAACTCCGTATTTAACCGCTCGTGCTCCACCAGCATTTTCGGCTACGTTTCCTCCAATCCAGCAACTTCCTTGACTACTTGGATCTGGCGGATAAAACAATCCTTTTTCTGCAACGGCTTCTCGCAGAACTTGAGTAATTACTGCGGGTTCAACTATAATTTGCAAATTTTGTTCGTCAATTTTTAAAATTTTATTTAGTCTTTCTGTACTCAATCCAATTCCTTGTTGCACAGATAATGCACCACCACTTAAACCTGTTCTTGCGCCAATTGGAGTTACCGGAATTTTATAATCGTTTGCCAACATTAAAATTTTAGAAATTTCAACTGCATTTGCGGGTTTTATCACTGCATTAGGAGGAAAAACATAATCTTCTGTTTCGTCGTGACCATAATGGTTTCTGGTCTCAATATCTGTAAACACATAGTTTTTGCCTACAATATCTTGTAATTTTTGAATAACTTCTGGTAGTAATGGCATCATATAAAAATTGAAAAGTAAAAGTAGTAATTTGTCTCTAAAGTTGCATGATAAGTAATAAAATTATCTTTACTATTAGTGGCTTTTAAGATATTACCGTAACTTTACTTACTAAATTTTGTGACTTGAAAGAACCTAGTAAAAATCCATCTGCTTTACATGAAAAAGAAGGCATTTTTCCGCCAGAAATTGTGAGTGCCAAATCGTTGCAGAAAATTGTTGCTTTTAGGAAAAAGCAACCTTCTGCAAAAGAATTGGTAAATGGAATTTTAAAAGGAGATAAAGTTGCCTTAAGCCGCGCAATTACCTTAGTAGAAAGTACAAATTTAAGTCATTTAGAAAAAGCAAATGACGTTATAAATGGCTGTTTGCCTTATGCAAATAATTCTATTCGGATTGGAGTTACAGGCGTTCCTGGAGTTGGCAAAAGTACCTTTATTGAAGCTTTTGGATTGCATTTAAATAGTTTAGGTAAAAAAGTTGCTGTCTTAGCAATTGATCCAAGTAGCACCATTTCACACGGAAGTATTTTAGGAGACAAAACACGAATGGAAGAATTGGTTAAATCAGAAGATGCTTTTGTAAGACCAAGCGCATCCGGAAGTACACTTGGCGGTGTTGCCAGAAAAACACGAGAAGCAATAATTTTATGTGAAGCTGCAGGATTTAATACCATAATTATTGAAACAGTTGGAGTCGGACAAAGTGAAACTGCCGTTCATAGTATGGTTGATTTTTTTCTGTTATTAAAAATTGCTGGTGCAGGCGATTCCTTGCAAGGAATAAAACGTGGTATTATGGAAATGGCAGATGCGGTTATTATAAATAAATCAGATGGCGATAATATTATTAAGGCATCTTTGGCAAAAACAGAATTTAATTCTGCTTTGCATTTGTTTCCTCCAAAAAAATCTGGTTGGATGCCAAAAGTTTCTACTTGCAGTGCGGTTACCACAAACGGAATTCCAGAAGTTTGGGAAATCATTTCTGATTACGAAAAGTTAACCAAAGAAAATCTCTTTTTTGACGATAAAAGGCAAGAACAAAACCAACATTGGATGTTAGAAACTATTAACCAGCAGCTGCAAAGTTCGTTTTATAACAATTCTTTTATTGCCCAACAATTGCCTATTTGGTTAAACAAAGTTGCAAATCACGAAACTTCACCTTTTAGCGCGGCATCTTTTTTGCTAGAGAATTTTCAAAAAAATAAGGACTAGTAGTTTTTTTAAATTAACGAAAATTGACTTATTGGTTAAAAATTTTCTATTTTTGACAAACATTTTTTTTAAGAAAACTAAAGAGGTATTTATTCGCCAATGCTACTGCAAAATCCCAATATTTTATATTTTTTAACACTGCTACTAATTCCCATTTTGGTACATTTATTTCAGTTAAGAAAATTTAAAATCGAATATTTCACCAATGTTAAATTTTTGAAAGAACTTTCGGTTCAAACCAGAAAAAGCTCTAAACTAAAAAAATACCTTTTACTTTTTACCAGGTTATTATTGCTGACATTTTTAATAGTTGCTTTTGCAAAACCCTATTTTCCCGCTAAAGATTCAAAAAATGGAAATAACGAATTGTATATCGTTGTAGATAATTCGTTTAGTATGCAGGCAAAAGGAAAGCAAGGCGAATTAATGAAACGTGCCGTTCAAGATTTGATAGAAAATGCTCCGGAAAATGCTAACTTTTCTCTGTTAACATGCGATGAAAACTTTTGGAACACAGACATTAAATCTATTCAAAAAGAACTTTTGAATTTAAAATATAGCGCAAATACATTTAATTTACCAAGTATAGTAAATAAAATTAATACCCATAAAAGTGCTTTTTCTAAAGATATTGTAGTTATCACAGATGGAGTAGGAGTTGCTAATTTTAGCCAAAATAGGGAAGCAGAAAATTTATATTTCATTATTCCGGAAGCAGAGAAAAAAGAAAATTTAGCTATTGATAGTGTATACATTGCACAGACTACAGATAAATTTTATGAACTTGGAATACAATTAAAAGGATTTGGTAAAGAATTTAAAGATGTTTCTCTAGCGCTTTACAATCAAGATAAATTAGTTGCCAAAACGATGGTTTCTGTTGGAAAAGAAAATAAGACGGTAAATTTTTCTGTTGCCAAAAAAGATTTTAATGGTTATGCTACTATTGTAGATGGCGGTTTGCAGTACGACAATACTTATTTCTTTAGTATTAGTAAATCAGAAAAAACCAAGGTTGTAAGTATTGGTAATGCCGAAAAAAGTTATTTTCTATCTAAAATTTATACATCGGATGCTTTTGTCTTTCAAAATTTTGAATTAAGTAATTTGAATTATAATATTGTAGAAGATCAAGAATTAATTGTTGTTAATGAATTAGAAACGATTCCGCAAGCGCTACAAACAACTCTAAAATCATTTGCGCAAAAAGGAGGAAACATTGTGTTTATTCCAAATTCGGATGCAAATAGTTCCAATAGCAACAGTTTTTTATCCAATTTTGGATCGGTTCAATTTACTGATATAACTTCTGTACAACATAATATTACAAATATTAGTTTTAATCATCCTTTGTTTTCTGGAGTTTTTGAAAGTAAAGTTTCTAATTTTCAATATCCAATCGTGAAGCAAAGTTTCGGAATTAAAAATGCGCCACCAGCTATTTTAGGTTTGGATAATCAACAACCATTTTTAAGCGCTATTTCTTCTGATTTGTCTTCTGTCTATATATTTTCGGCTGCTATTAATAAAATAAATTCTAACTTTCAGAATTCGCCATTAATCGTTCCTACATTTTATAATATGGCGAAAAACAATCAAAAAACAGGAATAAAAGCAATTGTAATACAAAACGAAAATTCTTTTATTGTAGAAACAACGATTGGAAAAGACAAAATTTTAAGTGTAGAAAATAGTTTCGAAAAATTTATACCAATTCAACAAATACTTAATAATAAAGTAAAATTAAAGTTTGGTGAAAATCCTAAAAAAGCTGGAAATTTTGATATTAAAAACAGAAATGAAACAATTGAAAGCTTGAGTTTTAATTACAACAGGTCAGAAAGTGATTTGTATGCAATAAACGGTAATTTAGCCAAAGATTTTAAAGAAATTGACTCTGTTGGATCTTTATTTGACACTATTCAGATTGATAGAAATGCCAATCCAATTTGGAAAATCTTCCTTATTTTTGCTCTATTGTTTATGTTGTTCGAAGTACTAATTCAAAAATTTGTAAAATGAAAATTATAATCCGAAATGCGAAGGTTGTTTCTAAAAATTCTG
The DNA here is from genome assembly GCA_047636155.1 of Flavobacterium sp. GTDB lineage: Bacteria > Bacteroidota > Bacteroidia > Flavobacteriales > Flavobacteriaceae > Flavobacterium. The sequence continues at coordinate 13,104 of JBLIJW010000020.1, forward strand.
AATTAGATTCTAAAATTATCGATGTAAAAATTGTAAACGGAATTGTACAAGAAATTGGTTCAGACATAAAAGTAACTTCTGACTTTGAAGAAATAAAAATAGAAGATTTACATATTTCTGAAGGTTGGTTTGACAGCAGTGTTTCTTTTGGTGAACCAGGTTTTGAAGATAGAGAAACTGTTAAAAACGGACTTTTAATTGCCGCTAAGTCAGGATTCACTGCCGTGGCTTTGCAACCAAATTCTTTTCCCGTTTTGGATAATCAATCGCAAATACAGTTTGTAATTTCTAAAGCTGCATCTTCTGCAACCCAGTTGTTTCCTATTGGTGCTTTAACCAAAAATAGTGAAGGTCACGATTTGGCAGAACTTTTTGATATGAAAAATTCTGGTGCAATTGCCTTTGGAGATTATCAGAAAAATATTGCAAATGCCAATGTTTTAAAAATTGGTTTGCAATACGTACAAGATTTTAATGGATTAGTTCTTGCGTTTTGTCAAGACGAAAAAATAAAGGGAAACGGTGTTGTTCATGAAGGGAAAGCTTCATTGAGATTGGGATTAAAAGGAATTCCGACTTTGGCCGAAGAAATAATAGTGTCTAGAAATTTATTTTTATTAGAATATACCGGTGGGAAAATGCATATTCCAACAATTTCATCTTCTAAATCAGTAGATTTAATTCGGGAAGCAAAGAAAAAAGGATTACAAGTTACTTGTTCTGTGGCAGTTCATAATTTGGTATTAACAGACGATAGTTTGACCGAATTTGATACAAGACAAAAAGTTGTTCCGCCATTGCGGGATTGCGAAACGAATGCTGCCTTAATCAAAGGAGTTTTAGACGGTACGATTGATGCAATTACGTCAGATCATAATCCGATTGATATTGAGCATAAAAAAATGGAATTTGATTTAGCAACTAATGGAACAATTGGTTTAGAATCTGCTTTTGCGGCATTGGCAACCATACTTACTATAGATGTGATAATTGAAAAGCTAACTGCAGCAAGAATTATTTTTGGATTAGATTTAATTAATCCGTTTGAAGCAAAAAGCAAAGCCAATTTTACACTTTTTACAACAACAGATGTTTGGGAATTTTCTAAAAAAGATATAAAATCAAAATCAAAAAATTCTGCTTTTTTAGGTCAGAAAATGAAAGGTAAAGTAATAGCAATTGTTGCAAACAATCAATTTATAAAAAATGACTAAAGAAGAAATTAATAAAGGGAAAACGGCAGCAATTGTATCTTATATTTTAATTATCGGAGTTTTGATTGCGTTGTCTATAAATGCAGAAAGTAAAAATAAATTTGCAGCATTTCACATCCGTCAAGGTTTGGGATTAACCCTTAGCTTTATTATTCTTGGTGTATCTATAAGTTATTTCGAGAATTTTATGATTGCGATGTCTATGTGGATTTTTATATCGGTACTTGCCATGTATGGAATTTTTACAGCAGCAATAGGACAAATTACTCCAATCCCAATTTTAGGCAAATTGTTTCAAAAAGTATTTGCCAGTATTTAATTAAAAAAAAACAATGAAATTACACTATAAAATAAGAGAACCAAAAACGATTTTAAATTCTAATCCGGTTTTAATTTTGCTACATGGTTATGGCAGTAATGAAGCAGATTTATTTTCTTTTGCCGATGATTTACCAGCCGAATATTATGTAATTTCTGTTCGCGCACCGCATGATATGATGTACGAAGGTTATGCCTGGTATGCGATAAATTTTGATGCAGATGAGAACAAATTTTCAGATTTAGTGCAAGCGCGTGAATCACGAGATCAAATTTCGAATTTTATTGATGAAATACTTGAAAAATACCCAATAGATAAACAAAAAGTTACTCTCATTGGTTTTAGTCAAGGTTGTATTTTGAGTTATGCAGTTGGAGTTTCTTATCCAGAAAAAGTGCAACGCGTAGTAGGAATGAGTGGTTATTTTAATACAGAAATTGCAACAAGCGAGTTTTTGAAGAATAACTTATCTTCTTTAAAAATATTTGCTTCTCACGGAACAATGGATCAAGTAGTTCCTATTGATTGGGCACGAAAGTCAAAACCTACTTTAGAAAAATATGGAGTTCAAATGGAGTATAAAGAGTATCCTATCGGTCATGGAATTTCGCCACAAAATTTTGCTGATTTCAAAAGCTGGTTAGATAAAACTAGTTAAATTATTCATCACCATCTTTATCGCTTCCTGTTACTTTTTGGCCGACTTCGCCATCACCAGCGTATAAAATTTTATCTCCATCTTTAAAAATATATCCTTTGTAAGGAATTAGTTGGTAGTTTTTATATATCCAGGGTTTTCCTTCGCTTTCTCTGGTTAAAATCATGGATTGTTGGTTTGGCATAAAGACTTCTGCTTTATCTCCAGTTTCGTCAAACAAAACGTAAACACTTAAGGTTTCGTCTTCATTTGTAGGTTTGTTAATAGGATTTAACTGAATTCCTGTAAATGCTTTTACACATTCTTTATTTACTTTTGAGTAGGTGTAACCTGCAGATGCCAAACACCCGTTTTCGTCTTTGTCTATTCCAACCAAGGTAGAATCAACTATAGATTCCACCAAGCCATCAGAATCATCTAAAAAAGACTTCTCTGTTGTTGGTTTGCAAGAAACTAACAATGCACTTATAATTCCTAATATGGATAAGATTTTTTTCAAAAGATTTTTTTTGGTTAGTATTTTTGTTGCGGATATAAAAAGGTTTCAATAACTACGAAATCAATCGTTTCATCTTCGTTGATAAAATATTTTAATAAAACATCTCCCCAATTTTTACCATCGTTATATTCTGCAATAATCCAACGATGATTTAAGACTTTTATTTTGTTCATTATAAACTTTTGCTCGTTCAGTTTTTCTAAACCGGTATATTTATTTCCATTTTTGTCGTCGTTGTATGCCAAAAGTGCATTTTTTATTTTTGGCAACAATATGTTTACATCATATTTTTCTAAATAATCTTGCGAATTATCTTTATTCTCTAATGCAAAATAATCCGCATCGTATAATTTATCAGAAACTAAAGCAATGCTATCTTTTAAAATTTTGCGTGTAGTTTCATATTTTTTTTGCTCCGTTTTTAGAGCTGCATCATAATATTTATACGTAAATACAGTAAATAAAGCCGTTAAAATAAAAAGATATAAAAACAATTGTTTTCTCATTAGATGCTAATTTGTAGATTATCGTAAGCCAAAAATACATTTTTCGGCAAGCTTTTTTGCACCTCTTCGTGAAATCCCATGTGGTGACTAATATGCGTTAAATAGGTTGTTCCTGGATTAGTCAAAGTTACGAAATTCAGCGCTTCTTGCAAATTAAAATGAGAATGGTGTTCGGTATGGTGTAATGCATTTATTACCAATACTTTTAGGTTTTTTAGTTTTTTGATTTCCTTTTCATCAATGGTTTTAATATCTGTTAAATAAGCAAAATCATCTATTCTAAATCCGAAAACTTGTAAATTCCCATGCATTGCATTTATTGGAATAACAGTTTTGTTTCCAACAGGGAAAGGCTCGTTTTCTTTAATAGTATTTATTTTTACTGATGGCGCTCCAGGATATCTATTTTCTTCTTCAAACACATAATCAAACCTTCGTTTTAAATTAGAAATTACACGGTCATGAGCAAAAACTGGAATAGCCCCTTGTTTAAAATTAAATGGTCTTATGTCATCAATTCCTGCAGTATGGTCGGCATGTTCGTGCGTAAATAAAATAGCATCTAATTTTTCGCAGTTACTTTGTAACATTTGTTGTCTAAAATCTGGTCCACAATCTATTACAAAAGAGTTTGTATCGTCATGTATCCATATAGCAACTCGAAGTCGTTTGTCTTTGCTGTCGTTACTCAAACAAACAGGATGTGTGCTTCCAATTACAGGAATTCCTTGTGAAGTTCCAGTTCCGAGAAAATAAATATTCATTATTTTAAGTTGTTTTTAAGACTATACAATACAAAAATAGGTTTTATTTATCTTTTATTACAGTGTCTATTTTATTAACTTTGCAGGGAATAAATATTTTATGGGAAACTTCGGATTAGACATACAGCTAAAAGGTGATAAAATTATTGAGCAAATACCATCTATAAAGGATAAGGCGTTGCGAATTAATTTAAATGAAAATATTTATGGAACTTTTGCAGAAATTGGCGCCGGACAAGAAACGGTTCGTCATTTTTTTCGTTCCGGCGGTTCGTCTGGTACTATTGCAAAAGCAATGTCGGCTTATGACAAAGATTTTAGCGATGCCATTTATGGAGTAGAAAAGGATGGACGTTACGTTACAGAAAGTAGGGTAAAAAAAATGCTTTCACACGAAACCGAATTAATAGAAAAACGTTTGGATAGAGTTAAACATCCTAATAAAATGTTTTTTAGTTATGCCAATACAGTAGCAACAATAGACTTTGCCAAGCAATTTAAAGGACATGGTTGGGTTGGAATTAAATACCAAATCGAACCAGATGAAGATTATAATGAAATTACCATTCACATTCGTTTTAAAGAAACCGATGCTCGATTGCAACAAGAAACTTTAGGTATTTTAGGTGTAAACTTAATATATGGTGCTTTTTATAAGTATAATGATCCTAAAAAACTATTACGTTATTTATACGATCATTTAGATAAAGATCAATTAGAAATAGATACAATTAACTTTTCTGGACCGCGTTTTGCAAATGTAGACAATCGTTTGATGAGTTTGCAATTGGTTAAAAACGGAATGACGGATGCAGTAATGTTTAGTCCGGAAGGAAAAAATATATTACCTGCAGCAGTTTTGTATAAAAAGAATATTTTGGCTTTACGTGGTAGTTTTAGGCCAGTAACCAAGGTAAATATGGACATGTACGAGAAATCGCTAAAAATGTTCTTAGAAGAAAATAAAGTTGACAAAGAAAATACGTTTGTGGTTTTTGAAATTACTCTCTCAAACTTGCGTTCAGAAGGAGAAATTGATGAACGTGATTTTATGGATCGGGCGGAATTACTTTGCTCGCTTGGGCAAACAGTAATGATTTCTAATTTTCAGGAATATTATAAAGTGGTTGAATATTTCTCTAATTATTCTAAAGCCAGAATGGGCTTAGTAATGGGAGTCAATAATCTAGTTGATATTTTTGACGAAAAATACTACCGACATTTAAGTGGCGGAATTTTAGAGGCTTTTGGTAAATTATTTTACCGTGATTTAAAAGTATACTTATATCCTATGTTGGATGAGGAAAATGTTGTGATTACTTCAGAGAATTTGAAAGTACATCCTAGAATGAAAGAGTTGTATAAATTCTTTAAATTTAACGGAAAAGTTATTGATGTTGTAGATTATGATGATGAAAATTTGAAAATATTTTCACGAGAAATTCTAAAAATGATTAGTAACGGAATATCAGGTTGGGAAGAAATGTTGCCAAAAGGTGTTGCTGAAATAATAAAAGAGCACCAACTTTTTGGGTTTGACCCAAATAAGATTTTGGAAAAAGCAGAAGTGAAATAAAAATAAAAAAATCCCGATTTCTCAATCGGGATTTTTTTTAATCTAAGATTTGCGCTGCATGTTCTTTGGTTTTTACTTTTGTAATTACTTCAGAAATTATACCATTTTCATCTATTATAAAAGTGGTTCTGTGAATGCCGTCGTATTCTTTTCCCATGAATTTTTTTGGTCCCCAAACTCCAAAGGCTTGAATGACCGATTTATCTTCGTCTGCTAATAGAGGAAACTTAAATTCATATTTGTCTTTAAACTTGGCTTGTGCTTTTGCATTGTCTGCACTTACTCCTAAGATTTCGTAATTCTGACTTTGAAAACGTTCAAAGTTATTACTTAAATCACAAGCTTCTGCTGTACAACCTGGTGTGCTTGCTTTTGGATAAAAGAAAATCACTAATTTTTTTCCTGTGTAATCAGATAAGGAATGGGTTTTTCCGTCTTGATCTGTTGCTGAGAAGTTTGGTGCTTTGTCGCCTTTTTGTAATGTTGTCATGTGTTGGTGTTTAGAATTTTAATTTTGTTTTTACTTCAATTTTATGCCTTAGATTAAAGTGGAAAGCATTTTTGAATTTTTGTTTTTGTTTTTTGGTTGTTCAAAAAGCGACCAACGGAAGCTCTTTTGACAACCTTAAAAAACCAAACAAAAAACAAAAATCTTGAAACGGAAAGCTAAATTAGGCACATCATTATATTTTTAATAATTTTACAATTATAAATCTACAAAAATGACCAAGAAAGAACGTGCTACTTTTGTTATAAATACGTTAAATGAGTTATATTCTACAATTCCGATTCCGTTGGAACACAAAGATGCTTATACCTTATTGATTGCGGTTTTGTTGTCGGCCCAATGTACAGATGTTAGGGTTAATCAAATTACACCTTTGTTGTTTGCTAAAGCCGATAATCCGTATGATATGATAAAAATGAGTGTAGAAGAAATTAAAGCTATAATTAGACCTTGTGGTTTGTCGCCAATGAAATCAAAAGGAATTCATGGTTTATCGCATATCTTGATTGATAAATATGGTGGTGAAGTACCTGCTAGTTTTGAAGCTTTAGAGAGTTTGCCAGCTGTTGGTCATAAAACGGCTAGTGTTGTCATGAGTCAGGCTTTTGGCGTTCCTGCATTTCCTGTAGATACACATATTCATAGATTGATGTATCGATGGAATTTAACTTCGGGTAAAAATGTGGTACAAACAGAAAAGGATGCTAAAGCTATTTTTCCAAAAGATTTATGGAATGATTTGCACCTTCAAATTATTTGGTATGGTCGAGAATATTGCCAAGCTCGTGGTTGGGATTTAAATAAAGATATTATTACACAGACTATTGGAAGAAAATTAGTTTTAAAAGAATATTACAAAAAAAATCCTGTTAAAGCAGTTTAACAGGATTTGTGTTTAATTAACAATAATTTCAAATTGTAATTTTCCGATTGTTACAATTTTAAGCGCTTTTGAATAGTTGAGCAAGAAATTTATGGTTTCTTTTTTAGGTACCATGTTAAGTTTTGCTAATGAGTTTTTAGTGTAAAGTTTTGCCATATTTTTGTTTAGGTTATACTTTACTAACGCTGTAACTGTAACAATATTGTTATTGATTTAGAATAATTTTATTTTTATCGATAATTTTTCTAAGATTGATAATGGCATATCGCATTCTGCCTAAAGCAGTATTGATACTAACTCCTGTAATTTCTGAAATTTCTTTGAAACTTAAATCTTGGTATATTCGCATAGTTAAAACTTCTTTTTGATCGCTCGGAAGTTTTTGCACTATTTTTTTTAAGTCTTGTTCAATCAACTCGGTTATCCATTGGTTTTCAATACTTGGAGATTCGTCTGTTAGGATATTAAAAATAGAGAATTCTGCAGTTTCTCTAAGCATTGGCATTTTTTTGTTTTTTCGATAAAAATCAATCACTAAATTATGTGCAATTCGCATTACCCAAGGAAGAAATTTTCCTTCTTCGTTATATGAATTGGATTTTAAAGTTTTAATTACTTTTATAAAAGTGTCTTGAAAAACATCGTCTGCGGTATCGCGGTCGGATAATTTGCTATATATAAATCCGTATATTTTGGATTGATGTCTGGTAATTAGTTCCGACAAAGCTTGCTCATTGCCTGCAATGTAGTTTTTTACCAAGATAGCATCTTGAATTTTACAATTAGCCATAATGTACTTTTTAAATTTAGGTTGAGTTCTAAATAATCTGTCTTAAAAAGTAATTTTTGAAATAGGCAAGTGTTAATTTATTATTAAAGTATGACCAAATATAATATAAAAATTTTGTTAAAAACAACTATTGCCTGAAACTTTAACAAATACCGGGCAATATGTATTTTTTTAAGCTTGTTTTTGCAAAATATATATTATTGGTAAACTCTAATATAATCTATTTCAAAGGTTTGCGGAAAAGCAGTATCATCTATTTCAAAACCTCCAAAGTTTCCACCAATAGCTACATTAATAATAAAATAAAAAGGTTGGTTGTATGGCCAAATTTCCTCTGTTTTATTTTTTGGGGCAAAAGTATAAACCAATTTCTGGTCTACATAAAAATCAATTTTATCTTTGGTCCAATCTATAGCGTAAATATGAAATCCATTTTCAATATTTTCAATTTTAGTTATCTTAGAGTTTTTAGATTCGCCATGGCTATCTGTAGTATGTAATGTGGTGTATATAGTTCCCGGATTTTTACCAACGTATTCTAGAATATCAATTTCTCCGCATTGCGGCCATCCAACTTTTGATATGTTACTTCCTAGCATCCAAAAGGCAGGCCAAAGACCTTTACCTGCTGGTAATTTTGCTCGAACTTCCATACGGCCATATTGGAATTCTTTTTTATCTTTCGTGGTTATCCTGGTTGATGTATATTTTTCATTCTCCTTTTTGGGATGAATGATTAGTATTCCATCTTTAATTTCGTGATTTTCTTTGGTATAAAATTGCGATTCATTATTTCCCCATCCGCAAATATTTGGACAACCATCGCCTAGCTCAAAATTCCAAACTTTTTCATTTAATTCGGTGTTATTAAAATTTTCTTCCCAAACTAATTTTTTTGGAGTTTGTGCCCATCCAAATGAAGCAACGAATATTAATATTATGGTTTTAAAATTTCTCATAAATCGTTTGTTTCTAAATTAATTAGAAAAGCTAAAATTAGTTTGTTTGGTTACATCAGAACTTCCTCCGATGAATAATTTAAAGTTACCACTTTCTGCCTCCCATTTCTTATTTGCTGTGAAGTATTCTATCGTTTTTTCATTTATGATAAAACTAACCGTTTTGGTTTCATTTGGTTTTAAATTTATCATTTCAAAACCTTTTAATTCTAAAACAGGTCTTGTTAATGAACCAATTAAATCTCTTATATACATTTGTACCACTTCTTTTCCTTCAATTTTACTATCGTTAGTTACGTTGATAGTTGCAGTAATCTCACCATTTTTCGCAAATGATGTATTATCTAAAGTTATGTCTGAATAAGTAAATTTAGAATAACTTAAACCATGACCAAATGCAAATTGAGGTGTGTTAGAAACATCTCCATAATGCGACCAAAATACGCTTTCGGGTTCGTTACTTGCAGGTCTACCAGTATTTTTATGATTATAATATATAGGAACTTGTCCTGCTGTACGAGGAAAAGACATTGGTAATTTTCCGCTAGGGTTGTAGTCGCCATAAAGCACTTCTGCAATAGCATTACCGCTTTGCGTTCCTAAGTGCCAAGTTTCTAATATGGATGGAATATTTTCTGCAGCCCAAGGAATACTTAGCGGACGACCATTTGTTAAAACCAATACCACATTTGAATTTACTTTATAAATTTCTTCTAACAGTTCTTGTTGTACACCAGGTAAACCAATTTCGCTTCTGCTTCTTCCTTCACCGCTTTGTAAACCGTGTTCGCCTAGCATTAAAAGAACTACATCTGCATTTTTTGCGTTTGTAATTGCTTCTGCAAAACCAGACTTATCTGTAGTATTTATTTTGGTTTCCCATACAAATTGTGTTCTTCCTACAGTAACATCAGCACCTTTTGAGTACGTTATAGTGTTACCTGTATATTTTTTTAATCCTTCTAATAAAGAAATAGCCGTTTCGTCTTCTGCTGCAATTCTCCAACTTCCTAACGGACTTGTCTTATCTGCTGCCAAAGCTCCGATTATTGCAATTTTTTTTCCTTGTTTTGGTAAAGGCAAAAGTTGCCCTTGGTTTTTAAGTAAAACAATCGATTTTTTTGCTATATCCAAGGCTGCATCTTGTATAGTTTTACTTCCCACAATTTCTTTTTCGTATTGTTCATCACAATATAAATATGGGTTTTTGAACAATCCTAACTCAAACTTTGTTTTTAAAATACGTTTGGCAGCATCTTCAATTAGGGATAATTTTACTTTTCCTTCGTTTACAAGTTGCTTTAAATTATCTACATATGCATAAGATTCCATGTCCATATCTGATCCAGCATTTATTGCTATTTCAGATGCGTTTTTTAAATCAATAGCATATCCGTGTGGAATCATTTCTGCAATCGAACCCCAATCAGAGACAACAAAACCTTTGAAACCCCAGTCTTTTTTTAAGATTTCACGCTGCAAGTATCTGTTACCTGTAGCTGGAATTCCGTTTAACTCATTAAAAGAATTCATAAATGTTCTTACTCCAGCATTTACAGATGCTTTGAATGGAGGAAATATTATGTTTTGAAGTATTTCTTCGCTTACGTCTACAGTATTATAATCGCGTCCAGATTCTGCAAAAGCATATCCTGCGAAATGTTTTGCACATGCAAGAATGGTATTTTTTTTAGATAAGTCATTTCCTTGAAAACCGTTAATTCTTGCAACGGCTATTTTACTTCCTAAAAATGGATCTTCACCTGCGCCTTCCATCACTCTTCCCCATCTAGCATCTCGAGCTACATCTACCATTGGAGCAAATGTCCAATTTAGTCCTTCTGCAGATGCTTCTAATGCAGCCATTTCTGCGGATTTTCGGATTGCTTCTAAATCCCAACTTGCGGATTCTCCAAGTGGAATAGGTGTTATAGTTTTGTGACCATGTATAACATCAAAACCAAAAAGCAATGGTATGTGCAATCGAGATTGTTCTACTGCAATTTTTTGGATGGTTCTAACTTGAGCTGCACCTTTTACGTTTAACATAGAACCTACTAATCCATTTTTTAAATCTTCATATTTTTTTGCAGCAGTGCCTTGTTTTGGTGCTGGTCCTGTTATGTCATAAAAACCATTATACTGGTTTAATTGACCAATTTTTTCTTCAAGCGTCATTAACTGCATTACAGAATCTACTTTTTTATCTATTTCTGATTTAATATCGGAATTGGAAACTACGGTGGTATTTGTAGAACAACTAAAAAACAACAATATTCCAAAAATTGATACTGCAACTATAAGTTTTTTTGACATTTTGATTTTTTTAAATAAAAAAGCAAGAAGTTTTCTTAAAACTTCTTGCTTTTAAATAATTAAATTTTATTTATTGGTAAACTCTAACATAATCTACTTCCAAAGTGGATTGGTTAAAATTTGGATCAATTTGACCACCAAATGTTCCACCCATAGCGACATTCATTATTAAAAAGAAGTCGTTATTAAATGGAGTAGATGCTGTATTTGCAAAGGAATGAAATAGTACATCATCTACAAAAAATTGAATAGAAGCTGGACTCCAAATAGTTTTGTAAACATGGAATTGTGTGCTTGCATTTTGTATTGTTGTTGTATTTGTATTTCCGTTACCACCAGAATTCCCAGGGTAATGTAAAGTTCCATGAATAACGTTTGGCGAATTACCGCGATGTTCCATAAAATCAATTTCACCACAAGCTGGCCATTGATTGGTTGCATAGTTTGCGCCTAATGACCAAAGTGCTGGCCAAGTTCCTCCACCAGAAGGCATCTTTGCTCTAAATTCAACTTTTCCATATTTAAATTGGAATTTATTTTCTGATTTTAATCTAGCAGAAGTGTAATTTGCTCCGCCAAATATTTCTTTTTTAGCTGTAATTTTTAAATTACCGCCTTGTACAATTACGTTTCCAGCAGTATTAGTGTAAAATTGTGATTCGTTATTTCCCCATCCGTTGCCTGTTCCTAAATCGTAACCCCATTTTGTAGAATCTGGTGCGCCATCGGTATTAAATTCATCAGAAAACACCAAGTTAGTATAATCTACTCCAGATGTTTGCGTTGGAGGTGAAGTTGAAAAAATATGATACCAAGCTAAAGCAGGATTATTACCCATTACAGCACGAACATACAATCTATTTTCTGTAACAGAAAGAATTTCATACGAACTTTGACCGATATAATAGCTCATAAATCCGCCTCCAGCTATATTTAAAACAGTACCTCTTGTTTGGTTCTGTACATTATTAGCGGCAACAACAGATTCTGATGGACTTAATGTTACTATTTTTTCTCCAGAAGTATCGAATGCATAACAGTTATCTGAACCAGCTGTTCCTCCAACAACGCTTTGGTAAGTGAAATGAAAAAAGGTTGCTCCATTGTTGTCTAATTTAAATTTTAATTGATCTCCATCTTTTCTAAACGTCATTACGTTTTGATATAAACAATCGCTTGCTGGATTGCCCGCTTTTTCAAATGGTTGGGCTTCGTAGTCGCCCGCGTAGTAATTTTTAGTTGCGTCTGCATTGTTTTGCCCTACTCCCAAATGTCCTAGTTCGGCTGCTGCCCAATACCAATTTTTTTGCGTTCCGCCTGTTAAAAAGGCTATTGCTTCTTCATCAGTAAAATCGCTTCTCACTTGTATTTCTAATGTTTTGATAGAAGACAATCCCCCAGTTCCTGTAGCAGTAACTACGACAGTGTAAACATTAATTCCTGGTTGTGAAAATCTTTTGCTTAAAATACCACTAGGTGAAAGTAGGCTTGTGCCATCGCTAAAATCGTATTTGTAAGAAATAGCATTATCTGCGGTCGCAACAAAATCGACTAAACCGCTACCATCTCCATACAAGTCTACTGCTGTTTTACCCATAATTTCTGAGGTAACAGATAATTCTTTAGGAGCATTTAATTCGCCAATTGTTTTTTCATCTTCCTGACATGAAACTATCGCGATAAGCGAAAGAAATATCAGAAATAATTTTAGTAACTTTTTCATTTTTCTTTATTTTTTTAATTTGTTTGAATAATATCATCGAAATAATAGGATGCACCATTTCCTACTGCTCCAAAATCAAAGAAAATAATTACTTTTTGTAAATTATTCGCATTGTTTGCAGCAGCAAAGTCAAAGGTTAATTCTTGCCATGCATTCGATACTGTGGTTGTTGCATCTACTTCTATATTTAAACTAGAATTTGTTTGATTTTCTAATTTCATTTTTACTGTAATACCAGAAGCAGGCGACCATACTTTCATTTTAATTTTTTTGTTAGTTGATAAGTCAATTGGACTTGATAATCCTAAAATTGAACCTGCATATGTTAATGCCCCATTTCCTTTAACAATTTTTCCAACTTTCGAACTAGTATTAATTCCGCCAGAAACGGTGTTGTTTTCTACAGAAGCTATATTGCCTCCAAAATCACTGAAAACGTATGGAATAGAACTAGACTCAAAATTAACTGGTATGGTTAATGCTGGTGTTCCACTTGATTGTTCGATTTTATCAAAATAATAACTACTGCCGTTTCCTGCAACTCCAAAGTTGAAGAAAATAACAACTCTATCGTAGCTATTGGCTGTATTAACTGAGGTAAAATCAAAAGTTAAATCTTCCCAAGCATTTGCAACAGTATTTATTTGCTGGTTTTCTATATTTATACTAGAATTAGCGCTATTTTCTAATTTCATGATTACCTTAATACCAGATGTTGGAGAAAAAGATTTCATTTTTATCTTTTTTAAAGTAGAAAAATCAATTGGTGAAGACAAAGTTATAAAAGCTCCTGCATATACTTCTGATCCAATTTGCCTTACTACTTTTCCAACTTTGGCACTTGTATTTCCTGCACCAGAAACTGGATTAGTAATTATTGTTGTTGTTGCTCCTCCAAAATCAAAGAAGTTGTAATTTAATGTTGGCGATTCAAAATCGATCGGAAGTAATATAGGATCAGAAATTGTTACACTTTGAATTAATTGCGTTGTGGCAACACCACCGCTTAGCGCAACTACTTTTACCTGGTATGTTCCTATGGATGGATAAATGTGGGTAACAACATCACCTTCCATAAAATCGACAGGAGTTGCTGCTGGATTATCTCCGAAGTATACTTGGAAAAAAGTTTCAAAATCGGCTTTGGCTTCTACCGTGATTGAAAGATTGTTCCCTGTAACTGTCGCAATTGTTACGTCTAAATTTGTAGGAGCAATAAAAGTTACGGTAAGATTTTTTGTTACTTCTGTTTTTAAGCCATTAATTGTCCAACCAATAATTTTAACTGGATAAACTCCTTCAGTGTAAATATGATCAATAGTGTTTCCAGGACTTACGAAAGAGGTTTCTGTTGTACCATCGCCAAAATTTATTTCGAATTGCGATACACCTTCACCTGATGGCAAAATGGTAACTTTACCAGTGTTGTCTTGTGTAATTTTAAAAAGAGCATCAATATTTGTTGGTGCTTCTACGCCACTTAAATCAACATCATTCGATTCCTCGGTACAACCAAACAACAAGAATAAAGCAAAAAGGCTAGTTAATAATTTAATTTTTCTCATAGTATTTTATAATTTTAATATCCTCCAGGGTTTTGTTGCCAGTTTCCGTTAGAGAATTGTATTTCTTCTATTGGAATTGGGAAAAGTTCATTTTTACCTTGTGTAAATCCAGTAATGGCTTGCGTTCTATTAGTTCTAACTAAGTCAAAGAATCTATGACCTTCTCCCATTAATTCTAATCTTCTTTCTGCTAAAATAAAATCTGTTAATGCTGCGCCAGAAGATGAAATATCATGATTTAAATCGCCAAATGCTCTTCGTCTAACTAAATTTAAATAAGTTCTTGCTTTAACATCGCTAATTCCACCTCGATTAAAAGCTTCTGCTGCCATTAATAAAACATCTGCATAACGAATAGAACGATAATTATTGGGATTTGTTAGATTTTGATCTCCTAAATTTTGATCTCCTTTTCTTGGTAAATATTTTCTGTTAAAGAAACCTGTATGTTTGTATCCAATGCCATAAGTAGCATTGTTTGCGGCAGCAAACGTTACTATATTTAAAATAGCAACATCTCTTCTGTTATCTCCAATTTCGTATGCATTGTAGGCTGCTTGGGTTGGAACATTAAAACTGAAGCCAGAGTCAAATAATGGACCATTATAATTTCTTATTCCGTTAAAACCTACAGCAACGTTTCCTTCACTACACTGTAAACATCCGAAACCAGCACCTTCTGAATCGGTATATTGTACTTCAAAAACTGATTCTGGACCATTTTCTCCAGAGTTTTCAAAAATTGTGTTATAATTTGATACTAAAGAATAATTAGCTGCCGTTATCAAAGGATCTAAAACATTTGTTGCTTCTAAAAATTTGTTCTGATATAAATATGCCTTTCCTAATAAAGCTTGTGCTGCTCCTTTAGTAACTCTGCCTTTTTGAGCCGGAACGATAGGTAAATTATCTACTGCAAATTTTAAATCATCCTCAATACTTTTATATACATCTGTAACAGAAGATCTAGGTATAGATTTTTCGTCACCTAGTTTAAATCGGGCATCTCCTTTTAGAGGAATACCACCAAACCATTTTACTAATTCAAAATGATAATAAGCTCTTAGAAATCGAGCCTCTGCAATTATTTTGTTTTTGCCTTGAAAATCAATTTTATCCTTAAATTCAAGTATGTAGTTTGCTCTTTGTACACCTGCGAACATAAAGTTCCATACGTTTCTGATTTCACTATTTTGAGAAGTATGTGTCATTTCATCTACTTGTTGATACCCAATTACATCAGTAGCACTTTCTCCGCCAGATAAGGTGTTGTCTGAAGCAATTTCTCCCATTAGAACGTTAACATAACTACTTTGCAATAAATCATAAGCGGCTATCAATGCTTTATTATATTCTTCTTCCGTATTGAAATAGGTTTCAGAATCGATAGAATAAAGTTGTGCTTCTTGAACAAAATCATCTCCGCAAGAAACTGCAAAGAAGGAAGTAACCAGAAGAATCATTATTTTTTTTGAAATACTATATTTTTTCATTTTTTGCTAATTTTTAGAAGTTAAGGTTTACACCTAATAAAAAGGTTTTTGGCTGCGGATAAAAACCATTATCTATTCCGCCACCAATTGGGTTTCCGTCATTTGCTGTAGGATCAAAACCTCTGTATTTTGTGAAGGTATATAAATTATTTACCGTTGTATAAACTCTGAATTTATTAATTCCGATTTTTTGCGAGAATTTTTTATCAATGGTATAACCTAATGTCACAGTCTGAAGTCTTAAAAAAGAGGCATCTTCAACAAAATAATCGGATAAAACAGAATTATTAGTTGCTGCAGTTGTAACCCTTGGAACGCTATTAGAAGTTCCTTCGCCTGTCCAACGGCCTAGTGTATAATTTAGTTTGTTTAAATTTGATAAATTTCTTTCGTAATTTCTTACCATATCATTGCCTAAAGAAGCATAAGAATAAGCTATAAAATCAAAATTCTTATAGAAAACATTGATGTTAAATCCCATAGTAATGTTGGCAATTGGATCACCAATGTCTGTTCTATCTTTAAAATCAATTACCCCATCTTGATTTATATCTTTATAACGAATATCTCCAGGAGCTGTTGCTGCGCCAAGAGCGCTTTGTGAAGGATGATCGTTTATTTGTTGTTGATTTTGAAAAATACCATCTGAAACTAGACCGTAAAAATAACCGGCAGCGTGACCAGCTTCAAAACGGGAAGGTACTAGTTGACCTACTCCAAAGCTTCCACCTTCTAAAAATCCAGTGCTATTATTGACTTCAGTAACTTCATTATCTAAAGTTGCAATGTTGTAACCTACAGAAAAGCGTAGGTTGTCGTTTATTTTATCTGCATAATCTATTGCAAATTCTATCCCACGATTTCTAACTGAACCCGCATTTATGGTTGGCGAACCAGAACCTGGTGCATAAGTTCCAAAAATTCCCGAAACAGGAATATTATTAATTAAGAAATCTTTTCTGGTATTTTGGTATAAATCGGTTGTAATATTTACTTTATTATTCCACATTTTTAAATCAAATCCAACATTGATTTTTTCGTCTGCTTCCCATTTTACTGCAGGATTAGATAATGCTCCAGTTGCAGTACCATTAGTTAAGGTATCGTCAAAAACGTAAGTTGCTTCGCCGTTAAGTAAAGCTCTGTATGCATAGGGTCTGATTCTATCATTACCTAATAAGCCATAACTTGCTCTGATTTTAAAGAAATTGACAAACTTGGTTTTGTCAAAGAAATTTTCTTCAGAAACTATCCAACCAGAAGTGAATGAAGGAAAATAAGCTACTCTCTTGTCTGGTCCAAAATTTAAAGATACATCACGACTTAACATTCCACTAAATAAATATTTTCCCTTGTAATCGTATTCAAACCTTGCAAAATGGCGAGTTCTTCTAAAATCGTATTCGTATCCTCCTACATCTCGGCCACCTGCTATGCTCGTTCCTATTGCTAAGGTTAAATCGGCATTTTCCCAAACGTTATTTGGCACGTCATAACCAGTTGCAAAAAGTCCGGATCCAAATGATTTATAAATTGTTGTACCAGCAGTTAATTTAAAATTATGATTGTCTGCAATGGTTTTGGTATAAGCTCCAAATAAATCAAAGGTATAATCGTTATCGTTAATTTTATTTTGAGAAACACTGCTTCGAGCAACATCAAAAACTTTTCCACCATAACTAATTTGTTTTGCAAAAGATTTTGAATTAGAATTGGAAGTATTAAAACC
>JBLIJW010000021.1:0-30216 GCA_047636155.1 Flavobacterium sp.
TAAAAAACTGAGTAAAATCTATAAAAAGTTAGATACTGGCTTTGATAATGATGCTGTTTATCATATTAAATTGGTAGAATAATGAAGTATATTCTTACCTTATTTTTTGTTGCATTTGGATGTATTTCCCAAGCACAAGAATTGTTTTTAGTAACCGAACCAGCAAGTAACGTCCCTACAAATTCCTTATGTATCGGGATTGGTAATTTTATAGGAAATCAAAATAATTCATCTGAAATAATGTACCAAACTACACCAGAAATTACCTATGGACTTTCTAAAAATATAATGGTACGAGTAAATACATTCTTAAATAATAATACCAACGACTATGGTTTTAAGGGAGCAAATTTATACACTAAGTACCGATTTTTATCTTCTGATGATATTAATTCACATTTCAGAATGGCAGCTTTCGGAAAAATAAGTACGATTAATGCTCCAGTTTTTCAAGAAGCAATTGATTTAAACGGAAATAACTCTGGTTTTCAACTAGGAGTTGTAGCAACCAAATTAATTCATAAAACTGCATTAAATGCGTCGTTGAGTTATGAGAAAGCATGGAATAATTCGGATACTTACCAATTTCCAGAGGCTTTTTCTGATTCGGCTATCTCCTATTCTCTTTCCTTCGGACAATTGCTTTCGCCAAAAGTGTATACTAGTTTTAAGCAAACAAACATCAATTTTATGCTAGAAGCAATTGGACAAACCAAAACCGAAAGCGGACATTCGTATTTAGATTTAGTTCCTGTTTTGCAATTAGTAGTGCAAAGTAATTCGAGAATTGATTTCGGTTACCGCAAAGAATTAATTTCTTCTGTAAACAGAAATGTTTCTAATGCATTTATTTTAAATTATAAATATACCTTTTATAATTTGTAATAACCATATAAGATTAGATTGGTATTCTGTAAATAAGTAACTACGTATTAGAATTAATTTTACCACATATAGTTATAAATTACAAATAGCTATTTATGAGATATTTGTAGTCTTTATTTTGATAAAACCAAACTAACAAGTTAAAATTAAAACCCATGAAAAATCAAAAACACGATAAAAATCAATATCCAAAATTTGCATTTATTATGGCAACGTCCTTTGTTATAATGTATTTGGTAATGTTCTTAAATGTCGCCAGTAGCGATCATATTTTAAATAGCATTACCAGATTTTATATGACAACCTTAATGGTTTCTGCTATGGCGATAAGTATGTTATTATTTATGTGGAAAATGTATCCTAAAAAAAATACCAATTATGCCATCATTGTATTTGCATCCGTGACTTTTTTCGGAACTATTTTTTTACTGCGAACACAAACTTTTGTAAGCGATGTACAATGGATGAAAGCAATGATTCCGCATCATTCTTCTGCAATAATGACTAGCAGCAGTGCCAATATTAAAGATCCAGAAGTGAAGAAATTGGCCGATGACATTATAGAAGCACAAGAAAGAGAAATTTCTCAAATGAAACAAATGATTCAGCGTTTGGAAAACGAAAAATAATTTGCTCTAATTTCTAAATTACAACTATAGAAAGTGAAACATATTCCATATTATGTAACGATTATTTCAGATACTTTATTTAAATATAAGACCGTCAGAATAATTATTCAACCAACTTAAATTATGAAAAATATAAAAAGAATCTTTTTTTTGTTAATTCTAATTACAGGATCAAGCTTTTCGCAAACCAAAACAAACGACAAAGAGGCAATTTACACTTGTGTAATGCATCCAGAAATTCAGCAAAGTAAAGCTGGTAATTGTCCTAAATGCGGGATGACTTTAGTTTTGCAAAAAAAGGAGAAAACTCCTAAAAAGCCATCCTCCAAAATGGAAATGACAGAAAAAAAAGCAAAATTTGCTCCTGATTCTGAGATAAAGAACTCCCAAACCAAAGCCGTTATTTACACTTGTGTAATGCATCCGGAAATTCAGCAAAGTAAAGCTGGTAAATGTCCTAAATGCGGATTGGAACTAGTTATACAAAAAAAAGAGAAATCTCCAATAAAGCACCAACACAAAACAGATACTTCAGAAAAAACAGATAAACCTAACCCAATTTCTGATATAAAGAACAACCAAACTCAAAGAGCAATTCCGGTAATCACTACCAACGAAAAAAAGGATCGTTTAGTTCGATACGATTTGTACGTTCGCGATACGATAGTAACTTTCGGAAAAAAGAAAAAACGTGCTATTGCAGTGAATGGTCAAATTCCGATGCCAACAATAACCTTCACACAAGGCGATATTGCAGAAATTGTAGTACATAATGAGTTGAAAGAAAGCACGGGTTTGCATTGGCACGGATTAATGTTGCCAAACGAATACGATGGCGTTCCCTATTTAACGCAAATGCCAATTAAAGCAGGTAAAACGTTTACCTACAAGTTTAAAATTGTCCAACACGGAACGCATTGGTATCACAGTCACATGGGTTTCCAAGAACAAATAGGAATGTATGGTTCAATGATTTTGAAAAAACGCGACGGTGATAATACCTTCCGAAAAGGAATAGACGATTTGCCAACTTTACCAATAGTATTATCAGAATGGTCGGATTTGAATCCGAATAATGCCAACCGAATGTTGCATTTTGGAAACGACTATCCTGCTATAAAAAAAGGAAGTACGCAAAGCTATGCCGAAGCAATTGCACAAGGTCATTTTGGAACCAAACTACTTAACGATTGGAAACGAATGAAACCAATGGATGTTGGTGATTTATATTACAATAAATTTTTGATAAATGGAAATAATGCATCCAATTTCGGAAATTTTAAAGCAGGCGAAAAAGTAAGATTACGCGTTTCTAATGGTGGTGGTTCGTCTTATTTTTGGATGACTTATGCTGGAGGAAAAATTACCGTGGTTGCCAATGACGGAAACGATGTACAACCAATTGAAGTAGATCGACTTTTAATTGGTGTTTCAGAAACATACGATATCGTATTAACTATTCCAGAAAACGGAAAATCGTATGAATTTTTGGCAACTCCAGAAGACAGATCAGGTTATGCTTCGTTATTTTTAAGTGATGGCGAAATAGTATTAGCTGAAAAATTACCCCGATTGGATTATTTTGCCGGAATGAAAATGATGAACGATATGATGGATATGTCTGGAAATATGAAAGACATGGGAATGAATATGAGCATGCAAAAAATGGATATGAATACGGTTATGTATCGAGAAATCGAGAATAAAATGAATAACATGGATCATTCTATGATGAAAATGGATGGAATGAAAGACCATGAAAAGGAAATGAAAGAAATGGATCATTCTAAAATGGAAATGGATCATTCCAAAATGAAGATGGAAGATTCTGATATGAAAATGAATCCTTCTAAAATGGATATGAAATCTGGTATTACAACTTTAAACTATGCCATGTTAAAAGCCACAGAAAAAACAAACTTATCAAAAAATGCGCCTAAAAGAGAATTATATTTCGACTTAAACGGAAACATGAACCGCTATGTTTGGAGTATGGATAATAAGGTATTATCTGAAGTAGATAAAATTCTTATCAAAAAAGGAGAAATTTTACGAATAACTTTAACCAACCAATCTATGATGCGACATCCGATGCATTTACACGGACATGATTTCAGATTACTGAATGGTCAAGGAGATTATGCACCAATGAAAAATGTTATGGATATTATGCCAATGGAAACCAATTCCTTTGAATTTGAAGCAAACGCAGATGGCGATTGGTTTTTTCACTGTCATATTTTATACCACATGATGTCAGGAATGAATCGGGTTTTGAGTTACGAAAATTCGGCACCAAATCCGTTTTTACCCAATAAAGAAAAAGCATATAATATGTTACAAATGGAAAGCAACATACCATATTTTACAATTCAAAATAATTTTGCTACCAACAGCAACGATGGTATGTTGGCGATAGAAAATGCTAGATGGAGTTTAAGTTCAGAATGGCGTTTGGGATATAACGATAAAAACGGATACGAATCAGAAACCCATTTAGGACGATATATTGGAAAAAATCAATTTTTTATGCCATTTATAGGATTTGACGCTCGCTACAGAAAACTAGATTTTATGGAAGTAGAAAAAAATCTTTTTGGTCAAACAACTACTAAAGATAAACGACTGCAAGCAAGTTTAGGTTTTGTATATACTTTACCTTTTTGGATAAATTTTCAAACCGAAGTGTACCACGATGGAAATGTTAGAATGCAATTATCTAGGAATGATATTCCGCTTTCTAAAAGATTGCGCATGGATATTATGGGGAATTCCGATCGAGAATTTGCAACCGGATTAAAATACATACTTGATAAAAACTTTGGGATAACTGCTCATTATGATAGTGATATGGGTTTTGGAGTTGGAATAAATGCCATGTATTGATATAAAAAAACGTTAAACAATTAAAAATATGCTAACTCTGCAAAGAAAAATCTACTTTATTGTAGGATTCGTAGCAGAGTTATTTTTTTACAGAATTATCAAAAAAAAATTTAAAATTTAAATATTTTTACTTTACGAAAACGTTATAGTTATGTATTTTTACCATTAATTAACACACAACTACTTTTATTTACAATTTTTATGAGTACAAATAATTTATACGAAAAAGAAATTTCGTTTCAAGCTGATAGACGGAAAGCTGCTGTAGAATTCATTAAAATCGTCAGCGATTTATGGTACGACAAATCTATTGAATTAGTATTATTTAGGAACCCGTTAATTGATCGTAATGTAAGTGACATAATTAATTTGCACGAATATGCAGGTGAATTTGTAGAAAAACCAATAATTGTTTTTGATACGGTAGAATTAGCTCGTGCTATCTTGAATATAGATTTACCACCATCTAAAATTGATATCGGTAAATTAACTTTTGAATACCATTCTGACGAAAAACAATACGATAATGCAAAAGCATTTATTATTGATAAATTAAAAACCGCCAAAGCAACTTCTAGTTTGCAACCTAAAGATGTTGTTCTTTACGGATTTGGAAGAATAGGAAGATTATTAGCCCGCGAAATGATGAGCAAAATAGGAAAAGGACAACAACTTAGACTTCGAGCTATTGTAACTCGGGATAAAAATGATGCAATTACCCTAGAAAAAAGAGCTTCACTATTGCGACATGATTCTATTCACGGCGATTTTCAAGGTTCTGTTACTGCAGATATAGAAAATAATGCCCTAATAATAAATGGTACCACAGTACATTTGATTACTGCAAATTCGCCAGAAGAAATTGATTATACAAAATTCGGAATTTCAGATTGTTTGGTAATTGATAATACCGGAGCATTTACTACAGAAGAAGCTTTGCAACGCCATTTCAAATCGGTTGGAGTACATAAAGTACTTTTAACCGCGCCAGGAAAAGGAATTCCAAATATCGTACATGGTGTAAACCATAATGAATTTAATCCAGACGAAGTTTCTATATTCTCTGCCGCAAGTTGTACGACCAACGCAATTACTCCAATTTTAAAAGCAATTGAAGATACTTTAGGCGTTGTAAAAGGACATTTAGAAACTATTCATGCCTATACAAACGATCAAAATTTAGTAGATAATTTTCATAAAAAATACCGTCGTGGTCGTGCAGCGGCTTTAAATATGGTAATAACAGAAACTGGCGCAGGAAGTGCAGTTGCCAAAGCCTTGCCAAGTTTAGCAGGAAAATTAACTTCTAATGCAATTCGAGTTCCCGTACCGAATGGTTCGTTAGTAGTTTTGAATTTAGAAATAAATAAAGAAACCACCGTTGAAGAAGTTAATAAGATTATAAAAGGCTACGCATTAGAAGGAGAAATGGTAGAACAGATTAAATATTCTATGAATAACGAATTGGTTTCATCTGATATTGTAGGAACTTCTGCACCATCTATATTTGACAGTAACGCTACCATAGTTTCAGCCGATGGGAAAAATATAGTTTTATACGTTTGGTACGATAACGAATATGGTTACAGCCATCAAGTAATTCGTTTGGCAAAATACATTGCTAAAGTTAGACGATACACTTACTATTAATAGCTTATTAATTCAGTTAAAAAATCTGTTCCTTATTTAAGAAGCAGATTTTTTTTATATTGGAGAAAATTGTTCTCCAAATGAATACATTTAAAAAGCTCTTGTCTATAATTTCTTTATTTGCTGTAACCTATAATTATTCTCAAATAAATCTGGCCATTTCAAATCCTAAAAAAATCACTTTCACATACCAAACTGTACCCAATATTTATTTTATTGAAGATAAATTATATGGAGACACATTAATATTAAAAAGATTTCTAAAGAAGACAAAATTTCAACTTACAAAATCTACTTCCGATTCAACTAAAATTATCGGCTTTGTCCAAAGAGAACAAATTAAGAAAAAAGATTTAAGAGAATTAAAAGTCTATATTTCCCATTCCTTTCCTTTAATGCATGGTACTTATATTGTGAAAGAAAAAAAACAAAGATTAAAGCAATCTCTTGTCAAGGCGACTGTCAATCTTTTTTTACAGATTTCTTTAATACTCCAAATATTCAATATAGCAATAGTTTCAATGAATACGATTTAATATACGATGATGAAAAAAAATCAATTAGCACAATAACCAAATATTCCAATGAGACAAATTTTTATTCTAGGAGTTTTTTGGAAGGGTATAAAGAATATCCAGATATTGGCACCTATAAAATTGATAATTATTACGATAAAGAAAAGCAAACAAACGCAGTAATTATGGATCGTACTTTGGACAAACACATTACTCCCATTCCGCTCTTTGGTAATTGTAATTATGGAATTACCACCGTTATTTCTAAATATTACACCACTAATTTAATTTCGTTATTTTATGAATAAAATTTCAAAATAAAAAGTTATTTCATTTGAACAAATAAAATTAGAATATTCATTTTACAATATTTAGCTTAAGATAATTATTTAAACATAATTATTTATCAAAATCCTACCAAAATTAAAACTAAAGCGACTTTTATTTTAGAAAAATTTGCATTTTAGCCGATGTTAAATCGTTATTTATGAAAATCCTACTAGCAGTTCTCCTGTTGGTAAGCGGTTTATCTTTTTCCCAAGAAGATAAAATACTTACATACGAAAATGGTCATAATGGAATGGAATTAATTGTTAAATCTAAATCGGAGATGGTTGTTTTTAACACGTTTAAATCTAAGCCAGAAATTAAAGAAGATATAGTTCAAAAACTATATGCTTTATATTTAGAAAATAAATTATTGGACAACAAAAATATTGAAATTACGGGAAAAGATGCTTGCGTTAGCGGACTTTGTAAAATCATAAAGAAAAACAATTTAATAAGTATCAACTTTCATTACAACAATATTAAATGGAATTCTGGTGTTGTAGAAGTTTGGAAAAGCAAAAAGAAATTTTAAATTCTTAATTCCGATTTCAGTATAAATAAAAAAGCTCCCTGAAATTCAAGGAGCTTTTTTTTATAGGTATAATTTTAATTACGCTTTACCAGCAGCAATTAAGTTTAATGCAGAACCAGCAACGAACCAACCAATTTGGCCTTCGTTATAAGTATGGTTAGTCACAATCAAATCTTTTGTTCCATCTGTATGTAAAAATTCTAAAGTCAAAGTTTTATCTGGAGCAAATTCTTTTAAATCTAAGAAATTGATGGTATCATCTTCTTGAATTTTATCGTAATCTGCCTCATTTGCAAATGTAAGTCCCAACATACCTTGTTTTTTAAGATTTGTTTCGTGGATACGTGCAAAAGATTTCACTAAAACTGCCTTAACACCTAAAAATCTTGGCTCCATTGCAGCGTGTTCTCTTGAAGAACCTTCGCCATAATTATGATCACCAATAACTATTGAAGGAATATTTGCAGCCTTATAAGCTCTCGCAACTACAGGAACTTCTGCATATTCGCCGGTTAATTGGTTTTTAACTGAATTTGTTTTCTTAGTAAAGGCATTAATTGCACCAATCAACATATTATTAGAAATGTTATCTAAATGACCACGGAAACGCAACCATGGTCCAGCCATAGAAATATGATCTGTTGTACATTTTCCAAAGGCTTTAATAAGCAATTTCGCGCCAGTAATATTTTCACCATCCCAAGGTTGGAAAGGCTCTAATAATTGCAAGCGTTCTGAAGTAGTTGAAACTACTACTTGAACACCACTTCCGTCTTCTGCTGGAGCTTGAAAACCTGGATCTTCTGCATAAAAACCTCTACTTGGTAATTCATCACCAGTTGGTTCTTCTAGCATTACTTCTTCCCCGTTTTCATTAATTAACTTATCCGTTAACGGATTAAAACCTAAATTTCCTGCAACTGCTAATGCCGTAATTAATTCTGGAGATCCAACAAAAGCCATGGTATTTGGATTACCATCTGCACGTTTTGAGAAATTTCTATTAAACGAGTGCACGATAGTATTTCTTTCTTCTTTTTCTGCACCTTCTCTATCCCACATTCCGATACATGGTCCGCAAGCATTTGCAAAAACAGTAGCTCCAATTTTATCAAATGTTTCTATAAATCCGTCGCGCTCAATTGTAGAACGGACGACTTCTGAACCTGGAGTAATTGTGAATTCTGATTTTAATTTTAATTTTTTGTCAAAAACTTGTTTCGCTATGGATGCAGAACGAGCAATATCTTCGTAAGAAGAATTGGTACATGATCCGATTAATGCGACTTCAATTTTTAATGGCCAGTCATTTTTAATTGCTTCCTCTTTCATTTTTGAAATTGGAGTAGCTAAATCTGGAGTAAATGGTCCGTTTAAATGCGGTTCTAATTCTGTTAAATTGATTTCTATTACTTGATCAAAATACTGTTCAGGATTTGCATATACTTCGGCATCACCAGTTAAATAATCGGCAACCTTATCTGCGGCATCAGCTACGTCTGCACGATTTGTGGAACGTAAATATCTTGACATAGAATCGTCGTATCCAAATGTAGATGTGGTTGCACCAATTTCTGCACCCATATTACAAATAGTTCCTTTACCTGTACTCGACATTGCTTTTGCACCTTCACCAAAATATTCTACAACTGCACCAGTTCCGCCTTTAACGGTAAGAATACCAGCAACTTTAAGAATCACATCTTTTGGCGCCGTCCAACCTGATAGTTTTCCAGTTAATTTTACTCCAATTAATTTCGGAAATTTTAATTCCCATGCCATACCTGACATTACATCAACAGCATCTGCACCACCAACTCCAATAGCCAACATACCCAATCCGCCTGCGTTTACAGTATGTGAATCGGTTCCAATCATCATTCCGCCAGGAAATGCGTAGTTTTCTAGGACTACTTGGTGAATAATTCCTGCACCTGGTTTCCAAAAACCAATTCCATATTTATTAGAAACAGAAGAAAGAAAATCAAATACTTCGCTAGATTGTGATTTTGCACGAGCTAAATCTGTTTTTGCATCTACTTTCGCCTGAATTAAGTGATCACAATGTACCGTAGTTGGCACGGCAACTTGTGGTTTACCTGCGTGCATAAATTGCAATAATGCCATTTGTGCAGTCGCATCTTGACAAGCAACTCTATCCGGAGCAAAATCTACATAGTCTTTTCCTCTTTCGAAAGCTTTGGTAGGATTGCCTTCCCAAAGGTGTGAATATAAAATCTTTTCGGATAACGTAAGTGGTCTACCAACTAACTCGCGTGCTAAATCTACACGTTCAGCTATATTAGCGTACACTTTTTCAATCATTTCTATATCAAAAGCCATAATGTATTGTGTTTGTTAATTTGTCCTGCAAATTTAAGAAATTCTATTGTTATTTACACTATATTCATTAAAACAAGACAAAATTGAGATTATTTTTGTTCAAAATATATTTTTAATGATTATTATTAAATAATTTCGGCATTTTACTGAAAATATTGCGTAATTGCTAATATTATAGATTATTTTTACTAAATTCGGAATTGCAAATGGATTATTACACCACGATTAGATTAAGAATTATTCTAAATTAGATTTGCAGAATTTTTACTGTATTACCAAGTAAAAATAATTAACGGAATAAAATAGAACAGATGAAAAAACTAAGTCTTTTGCTTTTATTTTTTTGTAGCCTAACTTTTTGGGCACAAAAAAGTAACTCTACTTTTGATGAGAAAATATATTCTTTTCAAAGTGTAAAAGAAAAGCCGGTTTTTGTTGGAGGAAATGAAAAATTACAAGAAATATTAAAGGAGAATTTCATTAAATCTGGAATTACTTTAGACAGAAAATCTAAAAATAAAGTATTTGTTCTTTTTACTATAGAAAAAAATGGTTCTATAACAGATGCATCAGTGGTAAGCAAAATAAAATTAAAAGAAGAAAAAAAAATTATTGAAGTTTTTGAAAAACTTCCTTCTTGGAAATCAGGAACATTTCACAACAAATCAGTAAGAGTAAAGCATTCTTATGAGATTACGGAAATTTTAAAATAAACTATTATAACAACTTAGCAATAATAATTTCTTCGGTAATTCCTTCTGCATCGGCTTTGTAATTTTTGATTATTCTGTGGCGTAAGATTCCAACAGCAACTGCTTTTACGTCTTCTATATCTGGAGAAAACTTACCGTTAAACGCTGCATTTGCCTTTGCAGCTAAAATTAAATTTTGCGATGCTCTTGGACCTGCACCCCAATCTAAATAATTATTTACAAAATCGGATGCAAGTGTAGATTTTGGTCTTGTTTTACCAACCAAGGTAACGGCATATTCTATAACATTATCTGCAACAGGAATACGACGAATAAGTTGCTGAAAATCAATAATTTCTTGTGAATTAAACAATGGATTTATATTTTCAGACACATTAGAAGTTGTGTTTTTTACCACTAAAACTTCTTCTTCAAAGGTTGGATAATCTAATTTAATTGCAAACATAAAACGATCCAATTGTGCTTCTGGCAAAGGATATGTTCCTTCTTGTTCTATTGGATTTTGAGTTGCTAAAACAAAGTAAGGTAGATCTAATTTATAGTTATGACCGGCAATAGTAACTGAACGTTCTTGCATTGCCTCTAGCAAAGCTGCTTGGGTTTTAGGTGGTGTTCGGTTAATCTCATCAGCTAAAATAATATTTGAAAAAATCGGACCTTTTATAAATTTAAATTGTCTGTTTTCATCCAAAATTTCACTTCCTAAAATATCCGAAGGCATTAAATCTGGGGTGAATTGAATTCGCTTGAATTGCAAACCTAAAGCTTGAGAAATTGTATTGACCATAAGAGTTTTTGCCAATCCAGGAACACCTACTAAAAGAGCATGCCCACCTGAAAAAATACTCAAAATTATTTGATCAACTACTGCATCTTGACCAACTATGATTTTGGAAATTTCCTTTTTTAATAATAGTCGTTTTTCAACTAAGGCCTGAATTGCGGCAACGTCTGACATAAACTTTAAAATTTTTATTTATACAATCGAAATATACTATTTTTTTATCCAATTATTGGTAAAAATACAGCCTTTGTAATCTTTATTAATTTTAATAAAAGTTTCTTTAATTTTGGTAGTTGTCCATTTTGCGACAGCATTAATTTGCTTTTCTTTTAATGCCAACTCTCTAATTTTAGTATAATCACGACTATAATCTGCAATATGCTCGTCAATTCTGTTTGAAACGGTAATTATTTTAAATTTTTTACCTTCTCTAGGATCTTCTATAAGAATTGGTGTTGAGATTTCATTATCTTTTAAATTAGAAACTTGTCCATATAATTCAGGATCCATTTTAGTTAACTCAAAATGAGTATCTTGTGTTTTAGGATTTATTAAAACTCCGCCATTAGCACGGGTTTCTTTTTCGTCTGATATTGTTCTTGCGGCATCTTCAAAGGTAATTTCTTTATTTAAAATTCGTTTACTAATTAATTCTATTTTATCCTTCGCCTCTTTCATAGATTCTTGAGAAACTTTTGGCATTAATAAAATATGACGCAACTCTAAATCTTGACCTTTAATTTTTTCGACTTGTATTATATGGTAACCAAATTCGGTTTCAAACGGCTTGGATATTTCGCCTTCTTCTAATGAAAATGCAACATCCTTGAACTCTTTCACAAAACCAGTTTTCCGATTAATTTTGTAAAAACCTCCTGAAGATGCAGATGCTCTATCGTCTGTATAAATTACGGCACGAGTACTGAAGCTAGCACCATCTAGAACTTCTTGGCGTATTGCGTTTAACTTATCAATTACTTTTTGTTTTTCATCTTGCGAAATTTTTGGAACAACTACAATTTGAGCAATCTCCATTTCTGCACCAAAACGTGGTCTATCTGCTTCTGGAATTCTTTTAAAAAAACTTCTTGTTTCCTCTGGTGTAATTTCAATATTATCTATAATTTTTCGCTGCATTTCTCCAGCCAATCTTTGTTGTTTTAAAATTTCAAACAATTCTGTTCTAAAATCATCTTCGTTACTTTTTTTGAAGTATTTAACAACCTTTTCCATTGAGCCTAATTGCTCTACCATGTATTCAATTTGGGAATTCAATTTATCTCTTACTTCGGCATCTTTAACAATTACTGAATCTTGAATTGCTTGGTGTGCATACAATTTTTCTTTAAGCAGAGTTTCCATCATTTGACAACGTGTAATATCTTTTACTGATCCGCCAGAACTTTGAACTTCTAGATAAGCCTTGTCAATATCTGAATCTAAAACTGTGTAATCTCCAACGGTTGCAACAATTCCGTCAATTTTTTGACGGCTACTTTTTTTAATGGTATCTTTTACAACTGTTTCTTTTTCTTTAATAATTTCTTGTGCCTGAACACCAACAAAAGAAAGGAATAATAATAAAAAGCTTATTTTAAATTTTATGGAATATGTCATTATACTGTATTATTTCTTTAGTTGATTTTTTACTTTTTGAAAAACTTCGTCGTTTACTTTAATTTCGAATTCTTTTTTTAAATCACCAACCCAATTTTGCTCTAAATATTGTTGGTAATCGTTTATAACTTTTCCTTTACATTCCTCTAAAGATTTTTGTCCTTCTGGATTTATGTTACTTACTTTTGTGGCAAAATAATATTCTCCTTGTTTAACTATCTCAGAAAAGCCTTCTTCAAATTTGGTGTTTTTTGGCAATGAATCTGCTCCTTCTTCATACGTATTTTGACTAGTCATTATATTCACTACTCCTTTTGTATTTAACATAGATTTCACCTCTTCTGAAGTTTTGCCTTGTTTCATTGCTTTTAAAGCCTTTTCAATGTCTGATTTTTGGGTAGAAGAAAGCGTTAGTACATCTGCTCTTTTCTTCCAAGTATGTACATTTCTTTGGGTTTCAAAATAATTTTGCAAACCAATAGTGTCTGTTTTAGAACGTTGCCAGATTTCTTTTTCCATTAAATCAAAAAGCAACAATCCATCGCGGTATTCATCCATTATTGCACTAAATTCAGGAAATTCTTTCTCTAAATTTTCGTTATAATATTGTGAAAGTTGTTCGTCTACAAAATTGCGATACAAAACATCTACCAATTTCTGAATTGGCTTAATAGAATAACCAGATTTTTGTTGAGAAATTATATACTTCACAAATAATTCGCCATCAATAGCATTTTTATCTATGGTTACTAAAGTAGTTTTAAAAGAATTACTGCTTTCTGGCAACTCTAACTTTCCATCATAAAAATCGTTAGTTGTAAATTTCAGAATTTGATTAAATACTTTATCATTTCTTTTAATAGAATATTTTTTACGCAATTTTTGATTAAGGGATTGAACAATTTTACGAGAACGTTCGTCTTTGCTAATCCTTAATTCTAAATCTGCTTTGGATTCCTCTAAAGTTTTTATAGGAAACTTTTTAATCAACTTAACAATATGCCATCCAAAATTAGACTGAAATGGTTTGCTTACAGAATTGTTTTCAGTTAAAGAAAAAGCAACATTTTCAAACTCTTCACTGCTCAATTGTCCGCTTCCAAAACGATTTAAAACACCACCTCTATTAGACGATGCTTTATCTTGAGAAAATTGACGTGCTAATTCTTCAAACTTTTCCCCTTGTTGTAGTTTTTTATAAATATCATTAATTTCCTTCTCTGGATTTTGTGAATTTTCTGTTTCTTGTGGCTTCAAAATCATAATATGCGCCACTTCTAACTCACCTCTATTATCTCTCTTTGCAGTAGTTTTAATAATGTGATACCCAAATCTGGTTCTTATTGGCATAGATACCTCGTTAACTGCAGTTTTATATGCGGCGGTTTCAAAAGGATATACCATACGAAATGTAGAAAAATAACCTAAATCACCTCCATTATCTTTAGCCGAAGGATCTTGAGAAAATTCTTTGGCAACCTGCGCAAAATCTTGACCAGAAATTACTCTTTGTCTTAAATCTAATGCTTGGTTGTATGCATTTAATGTGTCTTTAGAGTCGGCATTTTCATCTACTAAAATTAAAATATGAGATGCTTTAATCTCGAATTTTGCTCTTTCATAAGCCTCATTTATCAATTCATTAGTTACCTTAGAATCTGTAATATAATTTTTTGACAACTGATTTCTGTAGGATTTTAATTCTGCCTGGTATTGTTCTCCATTCTGTAATCCTAGCTTATTTGCTTTTTCGACTTTTAGCTTATAGCCTACATATAAATCTAAATATTGATTTAAATCTTTCTGAGATTCATCTTTAACTAAATCTAGGTTTTTATTATAAACCCTAACAAACTCATCGGTATAAAACGGCTTATTGTTTATGGTAAAAAGAACGTCTTTGGTGATTTTTTGTCCGAAAGTGGCAAAGTTTATAACTAAAGCCAATATTAAAATTTTGTATTTCATTCTAAATAATTCAAAAAATAAAATTAAACGTTATAAAAAACTGATCTAAAAAGCAAACCAATTGCAACCCACAAAAGTAACAATTCGATAGTATTAAACAAGTATACCAACTACTATTAACAAAATTTTATTAACAGAAAATATTTAAATAAATTCTGTTTTAAAGATTAGTTTATGAATTTGTTTTAGAAATAGTACTTTTGCATTCAACTAATAAGGAAAATGAGTTTTTTAAAAGAAATACAACGCCGTAGAACATTCGGAATTATATCGCATCCCGATGCTGGAAAGACCACTTTAACTGAAAAATTATTGCTTTTTGGTGGTGCAATTCAAGAAGCTGGTGCTGTTAAAAACAATAAAATAAAAAAAGGCGCAACTAGTGATTTTATGGAAATTGAACGCCAAAGAGGAATCTCTGTTGCGACTTCGGTTTTGGCTTTTTTATATAAAGACAAAAAAATTAATATTTTAGATACGCCAGGTCACAAGGATTTTGCCGAAGACACCTTCAGAACATTAACCGCTGTCGATAGTGTTATCGTTGTTATAGATGTTGCAAAAGGCGTAGAAGAGCAAACAGAAAAACTAGTTTCAGTTTGTAGAATGCGTAAAATTCCAATTATTGTTTTCATTAATAAGATGGATCGTGAAGGAAAAGATGCGTTTGATTTGATGGACGAAGTGGAAACTAAATTAGGACTGCGTGTTACACCTTTAAGTTTTCCTATCGGAATGGGATATGATTTTCAAGGAATATATAACATTTGGGAGAAAAATATCAATTTATTTAGTGGCGATAGCAGAAAGAACATAGAAGATACTATTGCAATTTCTGATTTACAGAGTGAAGAATTGGTTAAATTTATTGGAGAAAAACCAGCCGAACAACTTCGTGAAGAAATTGAATTAATACAAGAAGTTTATCCTGCATTTGATCGCCAAGAATATTTAGACGGTAATTTACAACCTGTATTTTTCGGGTCGGCTTTAAATAATTTTGGAGTAAGAGAATTATTAGACTGCTTCGTTGAAATTGCGCCATCGCCAAAACCAAAAGAATCGGATACTCGCTTAGTGAAGCCAGAAGAAGAAGCTTTATCTGGATTTGTATTTAAAATTCATGCCAATATGGATCCTAAACATCGGGATAGATTGGCATTTGTAAAAATTGTGTCTGGTACTTTTGAAAGAAACAAACCCTATTTGCACGTAAGACAAAATAAGAATTTAAAATTCTCAAGTCCGAATGCCTTTTTTGCAGAAAAAAAAGAAATTGTTGATATCTCCTATCCCGGAGATATTGTTGGTTTGCACGATACTGGTAATTTTAAGATTGGTGATACCTTAACTGAAGGCGAAAATATGAGTTTTAAAGGCATTCCGAGTTTTTCGCCAGAACATTTTAGATACATCAATAATGCCGATCCATTAAAGGCAAAACAATTAGAAAAAGGAATTGACCAATTAATGGATGAAGGTGTTGCACAGCTATTTACTTTAGAATTAAATAATCGTAAAATTATAGGTACTGTTGGTGCTTTGCAATACGAAGTTATTCAGTACCGTTTAGAGCATGAATATGGAGCCAAATGTACTTACGAAAATTTTCCGGTTCATAAAGCATGTTGGGTAAAACCAAACGATCCTAAAAACGAAGAATTTAAAGAATTTAAAAGGGTAAAACAAAAATTTTTAGCGCATGATAAATTTGGTCAATTGGTCTTTTTAGCAGACTCTGAATTTACCATTCAAATGACTCAAAGTAAATATCCTACGGTAAAATTGTTCTTTACATCGGAGTATGAGTAATTGTAATATAATTCGTATAAAAAATTTGTTTTAAGTCGTTTTAACCTATTTATTTGCTTTTAATCGTTATATTTTCAATTATTATTTTTATGTTTCATTAAATTAAGTAATTATGAAAAAAAATACTAAAAAAGCCCTTTCAACCATAAGGTTATTTTTTTTATTTATTATTATTTGATCAAGAAAATCCAAATGATCCTCCTACAGGAGTCGATTCAACGCCTGCTCCAATAGATAGTTATTCTTTTTTATTAGTGTCAATAGCGATAATTTTAAGTTTTTACTTTTTAAATAAAGTCTACAAAAAAAACAAATTTAAGATAAATTAAAAATATTTATTTGCTTGGCAAAGTAATTTAAAATAAAAAAACCACCTGTACTTGCAGGTGGTTTTTACTTTAAAATATTTTATAAACTATTTATCTTATTTTTCGACTTTTTATAAACAATGAATGCTATAATTAACCCTATCAATAAGAGAAAAGGTAGATATCTATCTATTGGCGCTGCAGGCGTATCTAGTACATCGCCATTACCATTACCAAGATCATCTTGGGCAGTCGCAATTAGTGAACTAGCAAATAAGGCTAGACAAAATATTGTTTTTATAATTTTATTTGTTTTCATAGTTTTCCCTTATTATTTTTTTACAATTACTTTAGTTTGCATTACATTGCCATTATTGCTTACACTAACCACATAAATGCCTTCTTGCAATTGTTGTTTTGGTTGAATTTGCATTGTTGGTGTAGCATCGCTTGTCGCTTTGTATACTTCTTGTCCTAGCATGTTTGTAATTGAAACATTTACTGTTCCGGTTACCGAACTTGGCAAAGCAATAGTAAACTCATTGTTTACAATTGGGTTTGGATATACCGAAATCGTGTTTTTAGTAAAGCTATCATTTCCTAATGCTGCACTGTTAAATACAATTTTAAATCGATCACTTCCATAAGATCCAGCATCGGCTGTAGTAGCGAATGTTACAAAACTTGGTTGTGTTAAATCGATTGCTGTTTGTGTATTCAAATATAGATCGACCATTTTAGCAGTTACGGCAGTATCAAAATTTGTTGTTTTTACTTTGAAAGAATAGTTTTTATTAGCTTGGAATGCGATTATTTTTACAAACAATATATCATTAACTTGAGCTGGAGCAACCGTTTCGATAGCTAAGTTTTTGTTTTCTCTTACGAAAGCTACATTTTCTCCTGATGCCACTAATTTCTCTACATCACTATTGTCTAATGTTGTAACGTAATCCGTTCCGAATAATGCTGCTGCACCATCAATTGCGTTTCCACCTATTGCTAATTCATTAGAATCGTATACTGTTAAATATAAAGATGAATTACCAGTTATTAATGCAGAACTGTTAGAACGGAAAACATATTGTGAATTCGTTGCTTTATTACTTTCGCTGAATGTAAGTGTTGCTGATGTTGCCAAAACTGCATTTTTAATAAAAACAGCTTGTCCTGTTTGAAGATATTGGCGGTCTGATGTAACTAAAGTTCCATCACTTGGTAGTAATACATTTGTGTTTCCTACTCCATTACCGTCAACAGTGTACACTACATAACGACCTCTTTGAGCTGCTGTTCCTAATCTTGGATCCCAAGTGTAATATGCATTGTTAGCAACGCCCGTTTTTGTAACTGTATGCCAATCTACTGGACTTGCGTAAGGATTACCGATTAAAGTATATCCATTAGTTTGTGTATTTCCTGCTTGATTGTTTACTAACGCTGGTCCAGTAGTTGAATCAAAGGTTACATTTCCAACAGTTAATGTTCCTCTAGCTGAAAGTGTCGTAGGTACATTCATGTTGTCAGCTGATGCTGCAGTTAAATCTACATTTCTATCACCACGAACTAATAATCTATAACCTATACCTGCTGTTAATGTATTAACATCGGTATTTGTTATTGGAGTAAAACCTGAGGTTGTTCCAGTAGCTTGTGCATTGTAAGTAAACATTGATGGATTTCCTGTTGTTGTTACATCAAATCCGTTTGCTCCGGTTGTTGAACCAGTTATATGTGTTCCTATTCCTGCAGTATTTGCACCAGCATTTTGCCAGTTAGTGAATATTGATGTAGTTGTAGTAATACTTGGTGTTAAGAATCTAAATGCTCTACGACCAGTTAAATAACGCTCAACAGTTACGTTAGTTGCACCAGTAACATTTGATGGAGTTGTAACGGTACCAAAAGCACCTGTACCAGTTAAATCTGATTTGAAAGTTATTGGTCTAGCATTAAAAGCTGCTGAACCAGCAACAGTTAACGTTCTTGTTGGATTTACTGTTAATGAACCTGTGCCAGAAACTGTTAGTGTTTTGCCACTTCCTACTGTGAAATCTACATCTAAAATTGGAATACCAGAAGCTATCAAAACATCTATAGTTCCATCTGGAACTGAAGCTGGTGTCCAATTGGCTGGATTTGACCAAATTCCATTTGAACCATTCCAAGTAATTAATGATGGAGTTGCAGGCAAGGCATTAGAATATTCAATGTCGTCAATGTATAATGTTCCGGGACTTGTAGAACTAGCTTGATGGTTAAATGCAAATGAGTCTATGTTACTATTTACAAGTAACCCACCTTTCGCTAAATTTGAACCCACCTTGACACCATTAACCCATAAATCCCAAGTAGCATTTGGTAACAAATTAGAACCATTTTTAAAATAATTATTTGAGGCTGTATTGTTATTAATATACACTTCTATTAAATATTCATTTGAAGTGCTTTGGCTAAATAATGTAGTTGGATTTGTAATTCCAGCTGATGAATAAGTAATGTTGTTTAATACAGCATAAGAAACCGAATTAGATGTGCCGAAAGTAAATTGAATTCCTGCAAATAACTGAGCTGTGTTCATTGGGTTATTATCAGAAAATGTACTTCCATCGCCCATTGTAAAATTGTACACACCATTACTACCACCATTGAAGGCTATTTTAAATTTTGCATATCCAACTTTCGAAGCAGTATAATCATAAATTGACATTTTAGTAGTAGAAGTACTGTTAGTGTTAGATTTAATTTGCATTTCAGAATTTGTACCTAAAGAAATTCCTGGATTTGTCAAAACAATTGAACCTGGATTATTTCCAACTCTAACTCTAGAAGTTCCAGAAGTTGGAGATGGTAAAAATGAAGTTGATGAAGTTGACGATGCAAATAATCCACTTCCGGTACCAAAATCATAATTCCAAACTTGCCCAAACCCTACCTGTCCAAAAGCAAAAAATGCAAGGAGCATAAAAGTTTTTAAATAATCTTTAAAGAGCAATTTGTGTTTCATAAGAAGTCTTTTTTTAATTTATTTTAATCTAACAAAATTTATATTCTAATTACTTGTTCTCCAGATAAATGATTTCAATAAAAATCGTTACATCTGTTATTTGGCAGGCAAATATAAAGCACAGACCTTTATATTTTGTTGCAATAGGATTATCAAATTGTAAATAAACTGATGATTATCAAAATAATCGTTAAACATATATTTTTTATCGTCAAAATACTTATTTCAAAACAGACTACGGAATTCTGCCTTTTACAAAAGTTCTATTCCTTAGTATGATAATGTTTAAAAAAGCAAATAGTTGTAAACAAACTTTAATTCTAATATATTTTATTAAATGGTAAACTCTTTATTTAAATAGGTAGTAATTAAAAATTGCTGTTAAAGTTCTCAAGGTCATTTTTCCATTTTACAATAAGATAGTGATCCAATAATTATCAAGAAATATCTAAATTAAAATGCGTTGAACTGTTAAAAATATTACATTATTCTTAAAAATAATAAGCTTTAATTAAAAATACAATAATAATATGCGCGCATAGTATTATTGACTTCTCTATGTAATTATTAATCGATATATTAGCATCTTAATTTGTGAAAAATGAATATCAAAATAACTGGTTCAGGAGCTTTTATACCTGAAAATATAGTAACTAATTCTGAATTTTCTAACCATACTTTTTTAAATGAAGATGGTTCGCCTTTTGCATTTAACAATGAAATTATCGCGAAAAAATTCCAACAAATTACAGGAATAGAAGAAAGAAGATATGCATCAGACAACCAAGTAACTTCTGATATTGCAACAATTGCAGCACTAAAAGCAATTGAAAACGCAAACATTAATCCAGAATCTTTAGACTACATAATTTTTGCCCACAACTTTGGCGATGTCAAGAAAAACACTATTCAAGGAGACATGCTTCCTAGTCTAGCGGCAAAAGTTAAATTCAATTTAAAAATTAAAAACAACAAATGCGTTGCCTACGACATGCTTTTTGGCTGTCCGGGTTGGCTAGAAGGTGTCATACAGGCAAAGGCCTTCATTCAGTCTGGAATGGCAAAAAAATGTCTAGTGATTGGCGCAGAAACCCTTTCACGTGTTGTTGATCCGCACGATAGAGATTCGATGATTTATTCTGATGGTGCTGGAGCAACTATTATTGAAGCTACCGATAAAGATGGCGGAATTTTAAGTCACGAATCGGCATCCTTTACTTATGACGAAGCCAACTATTTATTTTTTGGAAGTTCATACAACAAATCAGAAGATCAAAATATCCGATACATCAAAATGCACGGTCGTAAAATTTACGAATTTGCCCTTAAAAACGTACCAGAAGCAATGAAAACCTGTTTAGAAAATAGCGGCGTTGCAATTTCTGATGTTAAAAAAATACTGATTCATCAAGCCAACGAAAAGATGGACGAAGCAATCGTAGAACGTTTTTACAAACTTTATGGCCAAACGCCACCAGAAGGAATTATGCCCATGAGCATTCATACTCTAGGAAATTCGAGTGTGGCAACCATCCCAACTTTATACGATTTAATGGTCAATAATCAGTTAGATAATCAAAAACTTAATGCTGGCGACATTATACTTTTCGCATCTGTTGGTGCCGGAATGAATATTAATGCAATTGTTTATAAAATGTAGAAGCTATTTCCAGCTATTCATTACAAGTTTTTAAACTTTTAAACCAATTTACTACAACAACAAAAGGAGCTTTTTTTTTTACAAAAAGCTCCTTTTTTGTTAGTAAATTTTAGTTTTCAAGTCCAAAAAGCTATCCATTTCTATCTGGGCTAGTTTTCAAATCTCCAATAACATCAAAAACTTCCTTACATTTGCACGATAAATTTTAAGGTTTAATGTACGAAAAAACATATCCAAGTAAACGCTTTCAGATTACTTTAGATTTTTTAAAAAAACACATTGCAACAAGTAATGTTATTTTTGATTTGGGAGTTCCAAATCCGTTTTCTAAAATAATGCAAGAAAATGAGTACCAAGTAATCAATACCAACGGAGAAGATTTAGATACCAATCAAGCCGCCTTACTTGCTAACACCTATACCGTTTTTACAGCCTTTGAAATTTTTGAACATCTACTCAATCCGTTTACCATTTTAGAGAATGTTAAATGCGACAAAGTTTTAATTTCTGTTCCAATGCGTTTATGGTTTTCATCGGCATACCGCAGCAAAACCGACAAATGGGACAGACATTACCACGAGTTTGAAGATTGGCAATTAGATTGGCTTTTAGAAAAAACCGGCTTTAAAATTATAGACAGTATTCAATTTACCCATCCGGTAAAAAAATTCGGCTTTCGTCCTATTTTACGCTATTTTACTAATAGATATTATTTAGTTTATGCTGTTAGAGAATAATATTTAGGCGCAAAAAAATTAACCAAAACCTTTCTTATATTTTTAATTCTCTACAGATGAAATATTACATCATAATTCCCGCTTATAATGAAGAACAATTTATAGAATTAACCTTAAACTCTTTAGTTAATCAAACCGTTTTGCCTACTAAACTAGTAGTCGTAAACGATAACTCAACAGACCAAACAGAACAAATTATTTTAAAATTTGTCGAAAAATATTCTTGGATAAATTTATTAGACAAAAAGTCGGATGCGATTCACTTACCAGGAAGCAAAGTAATAAAAGCATTTCAGGCTGGGTTTGAAAGTTTAGATGAAAATTACGACATAGTTGTAAAAATAGATGCCGATTTAATTTTTCCTACGAATTATTTTGAAACTATAATTAATCATTTTAAATCGGATGCGTCTGTTGGAATGGTTGGTGGTTTTTGTTACATCGAAAAAAATGGCAATTGGATTTTAGAAAACCTAACAGATAAAGACCATATTCGTGGCGCTTTAAAAGCCTACAAAAAAGAATGTTTTACACAAATTGGTGGTTTAAAACCAGCAATGGGTTGGGATACGGTTGACGAATTATTATGTAAATTTTATAATTGGAAGGTTGTAACCGATGCAACCTTGCACGTAAAACACTTAAAACCAACCGGCGCAAATTATAATAAAGCAGCACGGTATAAACAAGGCGAAGCTTTTTATAGTTTGGGATATGGTTTTATTATCACCTTAGTCGCTTCTTTAAAACTAGCTACCCGAAAGAAAAAACCACTTTTGTTTATAGATTATATTTCTGGTTTTTGGAAAGCAAAATCGTCTAGACAAGAAATTCTGGTTACAAAGGAGCAGGCAAAATTTATTAAAAATTACCGCTGGCAAAAAATGAAAGAGAAAATGCTATAATATTATTGATTTCGCGTTAGGGATAAAAGCGGTATCCTTTTTATGTTTGGTAGCGCAGCGGAAAAACAGAAAAAGATATAGCGATTAGCCCGACCTGAAAGGTAACGCCCAAAAAATGGGTAGGATATAACCTAAAACTCATAACTTCTTCTTATTTTTGAAGATATTTTTAAACTATGATGTTAGTTCGCTACTTATCGCAAATCGGCAGGTATTTCTTAATGTTGCGTGAAGTTTTTAAAAAACCAACTAAAGGTGCGGTTTTACGGGGTTTAATTTTAAAGGAAGTTGACGATTTAATAATTGATTCTCTCGGAATTGTTGCATTTATTTCATTTTTCGTAGGCGGTGTTGTTGCAATTCAAACAGCATTAAACCTTACTAGTTCTTTGATTCCAAAATATTTAATTGGTTTTGCGACCAGACAATCGGTTATCTTAGAGTTTGCTCCTACGTTTATTTCTATAATTATGGCTGGCAAAATGGGTTCGTTTATTACCTCTAGTATTGGTACGATGCGGGTTACAGAACAAATTGACGCCTTAGAAGTTATGGGTGTAAATTCGCTTAACTACCTTGTTTTTCCTAAAATTATGGCGTCACTTTTGTATCCGTTTGTAATTGGAATTAGTATGTTTTTGGGGATTTTAGGAGGTTGGATTGCCGGAGTTTATGGCGGTTTTACATCATCTGACCATTTTATACAAGGTTTACAAACCGATTTTGTTCCTTTTCATGTCGCATATGCTTTTATAAAAACAATGATTTTTGCCTTTTTATTAGCAACTATTCCTTCTTTTCATGGTTATTATATGAAAGGTGGTGCATTAGAAGTTGGTAAAGCAAGCACGGTTGCCTTTGTTTGGACGAGTGTAATGATTATTCTTGTGAATTTTATACTAACGCAATTACTTTTAAGCAAATGATAGAATTAAAAAACCTAGAAAAATCGTTTGGTGAAACCAAAGTTCTAAAAGGAATTTCGACAATTTTTGACACAGGAAAGACAAATTTAATTATCGGACAAAGTGGTTCAGGAAAAACCGTTTTAATCAAAAGTTTACTTGGACTGTTTTCGCCAGAAGTTGGAGAAATTGTTTATGATGGTAGAATTTATAAAAATTTAACCAACGATGAAAAACGAGAACTTCGAACAGAAATTGGAATGGTTTTTCAAGGAAGTGCGTTATTTGACAACATGACGGTCGAACAAAACGTTGGTTTCCCTTTGCAAATGTTTACCAAAAAAACGAAAGAAGAAATTAGGGAACGTGTTAATTTTGTAATTAAACGTGTTAATCTAATTGATGCAAACCATAAAAAACCATCAGAAATTTCTGGAGGAATGCAAAAGCGTGTGGCTATTGCTCGCGCTATTGTTAACAATCCAAAATACTTATTTTGTGACGAACCAAACTCTGGTTTAGACCCTAAAACGGCCACTGTAATAGATAACTTAATTCAAGAAATAACAGAAGAATATAATATTACAACCGTAATTAACACCCACGACATGAATTCGGTTATGGAAATTGGAGAAAAAATTATTTTTCTAAAACATGGTATTTTGGCTTGGGAAGGAACTAAAAAAGAAATTTTTAAAACCGATAACGAAGCAATTGTAGATTTTGTTTACTCCTCAAATTTATTCAGAAAAATTCGAAAAGCACAAAATAAAAAAGGTTAATTCTGTACAAAAATCCAACCTGTTTTGTTTTCTGCAGCTGTTCTTATGAGATAAAAATAAACTCCATCCGGCACTTTATTTCCATTATTATTTTGCCCAAACCATTGATTCGTATAGTTTTTTCGGTTGTAAACTAATGTTCCCCAACGGTTGAAAATTTCTAGTTCTAAAACATCAAAACCATCTAAATTAAAACTATCATTTTTACCATCGTTGTTTGCAGTAATTAAATTAGTTATAAAGCAAATGGTTCTGTTAACAGTAACTATTTTAGATAGAGAACAACCAAATTCATTAGTTAAATTTGCAATATAATCACCCGTTGCTAAATTGGTAATGTCTATTGTTTTTAAATTACTAGAAAATCCGTTCGGACCAACCCAAGTAATAGTATTCAAATTTAGAGACAAATCATCTGAACCTGACACAAGATCTAAAATAAATTTAGTGCCATCACAACTTCCTATAATTTCAAAATTTGGAATAACATGTACCTGAATATTTACAGAATCTGCGGCAGATTGGCACGTTCCTGAGCTAACCGTTAAAGAATAAGTTCCGCTATTTAAAATAGAAGCATTTTCGATAATCGGATTTTGATCGTTAGAAGTATATCCGTTTGGACCAATCCAAGAATAGGTAGTATTTGGAATTGCCGTAGCAAATAAATTTATATTTTCTCCTGTACATACTAAGTTAGATGCCGAAACTTCGGGATTTATTGGAATTGGATTGATAGTAATAGTCAATACAGATCCGTCAAATAAATCACAAGATCCGTTTACTCTATATACAAATTGAAACGTACCATTTAATATTAAACTAGAATCCCAAAACGATCCGGTTAGTGCGTTACTTGAAGTTGTTTCTGAAAAAGTGCCGTTGGAATCAAAATTACCTTGCAATAAATTGGTTAAATTTAAAATACCTTGGCTTCCACAATAAGCAACAACTATATCTTGTCCAGCATTTGGATTCGCATTTCCTGCAACAATGGTATAACTAAGAGTTTGATTTAAGCAAGAATTGGGATTGCCGTTGTAGTTTATTTGTACCGAATAAGTTCCGGATTGATTATTAGAATTAAACGGAGTAAAATTAAGAGAATTGGAAGTACTTAAAATAACCGAACTATTGGATGTATTATACCATTGGTAAGTCAAAAACGGAAAATTAGGCACACTTAAACTACCCGATTGTCCATTACAAAAACTAGTAGGTGTTATTTGTAAAGGATTAGGATTAATTACTTGAAACAAATTATTTAAAATAGTACCGCATTGGTCTTCTACTTGAAAATTATATGTACCGGCGGCCAAATTAGTAAAAACATTCGAGCTTCCGTTTTGAACCAAAAAGGGTTGTCCGTCTTTAGTTGTAATTCTATAAATTAACGGAGAAAAACTAACAGCATCTACAATAACTTCAAAATTACCATTACAAGCTATTGAATAAACGGCATTAATTTTAGGAACTCCAATAAAATCAAACTCTCTAATTACCCGTGAACAAATAGTAGCACTTGACTGTCCAGCTTGGTAAATTCCTAAAACTTTAAGAATTCTAAAACTGCCCGAAAATGCCAAGTTAAAATTTGTAGTATTATTTACAAGCGGAAAAGAATTACCTGCATTCGGAATTGTTCCTGTAACATAATTGGTTCCGTTACTAGGATGCATCCAACCACCAGTAATCGTATTGTATTTTTGCAAATAAAAATTATTAGCAAATGCATTATTACTTGTGTGATTTAATTGCAAATCAAAAGAACCACAATTTGGAAGTACATTTATAGTAGTAGTTTCTTGATAACCAGCAATAGAAACTGTTGAATTGGTACTGTTTCCGCAAGAATCTATAATTTGAAAAATATAAGTCCCAGAAATTAAATTATCTAAAGTAAAAGAACTTCCGTTCAAAATTATATTGGCAGAAAGATTTAATGGTAATGTTTGCGTAAAACCATTAGGAGCAGAAATTAAATTAATAGTTTGAAATTGCCCATTCAATTTTAAAGTTCCATACCCAATTTGACATCCTTGAAGTATTTGAAAAGTTGTAGGAACTATCACTGGCGTTA
The DNA here is from genome assembly GCA_047636155.1 of Flavobacterium sp. Lineage (GTDB taxonomy): Bacteria > Bacteroidota > Bacteroidia > Flavobacteriales > Flavobacteriaceae > Flavobacterium. The sequence continues at coordinate 27,049 of JBLIJW010000021.1, forward strand.
TGTTAACATTTAAAATTTCTGGTTCGCCACAAGAGTTCGTTACTGCAAAGGTATAATTTCCGATAGGCAAATTTAAAAATGTAGCTGTTCCTGCGGCATTTATTAATGCCGTATAATTTTGAGGTAAACTAGCCTGATAGCTAGCTGGCGCATTTGTCATAATGATGGTCTGAATATTATAAATTAAGACAGAACTAGAAATGCACGTTCGATTTACCAGGACAGAAAACGGAAATATTAAAGTTTCGTTAGTTACAACAACCGAAAAAGTTTGATTAACGCCACAAATATTGGTCGTAGTAAACACATAAGTTCCAGCGACTAAATTTGGGATAGTAATAGAATTATTTACTAATTGCGAAGTATAATCTATTGGCAACGACGTAGAAAAATTAGTAGGTGCAGAAATTAACGTTACAGCAATAGCATTATTGAACTTAATACTTTTAAACGAACAAGTTTGGGTAATTAAATTATAAATAACGCTGGTGGAAAGATTTTGAATAAATCCGGTTAAATTATAAACTACGCCACATCCATCTGTAATTTGAAAACTGTAACTATACGGTTGATTCGCAGAAAATGGGATAGATAAGGAATAGGCCAATCCATTTGTTATGGTAGAAGAATAACTTTGAGTTGCTGCACCATTATAATTTACAGTTGTATTTATTTGCAAAGGATATTTTACTACTCCAGAAGTAAATGCCGTTTCAAAATTAAAACCGATATCCACGGTAGTACAACTACTTAAAGCTGGCGTGCTTAAAGTAAAACTTAATTGCGGATTTGAATATAGCAATGTAAACGTTTGCACTACACCTTCTCCGCAGGAGTCAAAAACGCGAATTTGGTATTGTCCGGGAACTAAATTACTAAATACATTAGAAGTCTGCAATGGCCGAATAATTGGTCCGCCAAAAAGCTCATAAGAAACGGCGCTAGCAGTTAATGTATTAATTGTAATTTTTCCGTCATTGCCACATATTACATTAGAACCAACTATTTGATAGTTTAAAGCTGGCGGATTTAAAACAGTAACGTCCTGTTGCTGTGTGCCAAAATTATTACCTTGCGATTGTGTTGCAACTACTCGATAATTACCAGAAATTAAACCAGTAAAACTATTGGTACTTGTTACACCAATTGGAGTTGTAAGATTAGGAAATCGATAAATTGAATACAGAATCGTTGCTCCAGTTGTTGTATTTGAAACTCCGAATGTTAAACTGCCGTTAGCCGGACACGTTTCATTTATAGTATTTACGGTTAAGGTAAAACTTGATAATTGAGAAAAACAAGGACAACTAAATAGCACTAAAAAAATAATCGTGTAAAGTTTTCTCATTTATTCAGGTGATTTACTAATTAGAAGATTACAAAGTAGGTAAATAGTTGCGTTATAATAAAAAAATAATCAAATAATTTAGCTTGGCAACAACTCTACCTCAGCATTTGCATTAAAAAGATAAATTTTCCCTGTACTCTTTTCTAAGCAGGCGTATCGCTTTACTCGTAATTCTAATTTCTGAAATATTTTACCATTTTTAATTCGAAATAAATTGCCGTTTGGCACTTCATGTACAAAATAAACATCGGCCTTTCGTTCGTCAAATTGTTTTAATGCAAAAGCCAACTTTGCATCGGTATCGCTACTTGCGGTTGGATTTTTAAAATGCCTTGCGATTAAAGGCAAAACAGAATGCGGAAAAATTTCAGGTCGAATAAAGCCAACCATTAATCTTTGAAACGTCATCTTCCACTCTATGCCGTGCGGTTTTATATTTCTACCAAAACGCTCAAAAGCTACCAGATGCGCAATTTCATGAACCAATGTAATTAAAAATCGGTATTTATTTAAATTTGAATTTACAGTTATTTCATGCTTTCCGTTACCATTTCGTCTATAATCGCCATGTCGTGTTTGGCGTTCGTTTACGATTTTTAAATGTACCGAATTTTCTTTAATTAAATCAAAGCAAGAGATAACAGCATGTTCCGGAAGATATTTTGCTAAAACCTCGCTCATTATATTTTTGTTACCAATTGATTTAATTTAATTCTAATCTCTTTTTTTATTTGTGTAAACCTATGTAAATTTCAAAAAGGCTATAATTTAGGGCGTTGAAGAAGAAACTTGAAGAACTTTTCCGTTATAGAATTTGTTACCAGTTAAAGCAAAATTATAAATATAATCTGCCATTTCTGCCGCAGAAAGTGGCGCTTCATATCCCGGGAAAGCTTCTTGTAACATCTCTGTATTTACAGATCCTAAAGCCAATGTATTAAATGCAATACCTTGTTCCTTAAATTCTTCTGCTAACAATTCTGACAACGTTATGATTGCGCCTTTGCTAGAACTATAAGCACTTAAACCAGCAAACTTCATACTACCTTGAATTCCGCCCATTGAACTTATACTAACAACATGACTCCCTTTTTGCATAAACGGAATACAAATTCGATTTAAATTTGCAATTGCAAAAACATTTACTTTATAAATATTCTCAAAATCTTGCGCACTAGTTTCTAAAAATGGTCTATGAATTAAAGCTCCAGCATTATGAATAACGACATCTACATTTTTCCATTCCGATTTTAAAAAATCCTGCACTTTTTGCAAATCTGTTTCTACAGATAAATCTACAGAAAGTGCATTAATTTTAGAATTATTTGAAAATTGAGTTGGAATAGTTCTAGAAATTGCCAAAACATTATGACCTTCTTTTGCGAATTGTAATGCTAACTGCAATCCTATTCCTCTTGAAGTTCCGGTAATTATTATATTTTTCATTAGTGATTTTCTTGTTTCCGTAAAGATATAATTATTTATAGTATTTTTTATAAAACTTAATAAATTGCAAAATTCCCAATCCAACAAAAACAGTTGGAATAATGATACTTATTAAATATTTTGATAAAAAATCTACTTGATTAGACAAATAATTTAAAGCTAAAATTAAAGCCAACATGCCGACAAAAGTTCCTAAAACGGTACCAAACACATAGAAGTAATTTCCGATTTTTGAGGTTTGTATGTAGTTTTTGTTTAAAAGATATAAATTCCAACTTAGCCAAAATGGTATCTGAATAAAATTTAAACTACTTAAAACCAATCCGGTGTAAAAAAAACTAGTGCTAAAATTGGTAAAAATATTTTTATTATTT
>JBLIJW010000022.1:0-29984 GCA_047636155.1 Flavobacterium sp.
AACGCAATTTCAAGTGTATGTTAGAGCACGTTGTAGTACAACTAATGCTAGTTCTTGGTCAAACCCTTCTACTTTTGCTACTCAAATATCAAATGATGAATGTGCAAATGCGATTGTCGTTCCTGTAAATCCTAACACACAATGTAACCAAACGGTTGGAGGTACGGTTATTGGAGCAACGCCTAGTATTGGCTTCAGTCCAATTTGTCCTGGTTCTCCTAATGACGTGTGGTTTCAATTTACTGCTACATCTGCAACACATTTAATAAGTTTGTTGAATATTGCTGGAACACCTACCACTTTAAATCATGGATTGTACACTGGAACCTGTAGTAATTTAACTCAAGTAGTTTGTACGAACGGTGCAACAAGTACCGCCAATAATTTGATAATAGGACAAACCTATTTCATTAGAGTAGTAAATTCTGCAACAACGGCAAACGCCAACACAACCTTTAATGTTTGTGTGGGAACAATTGCTCCACCTATAAGTACAACAAATTCTGGATATACCAATTTACAATTAATTGAAGATGTATTACTTGGAACTACGTGTGCCAATGTAAGCAACATCACATCTTCAACTGGAACTAATTTTGGATCAGTAAACGGAATTGGATACTTTAATGAAAATGGTTCTGGCTTTCCTTTTACAGAAGGAATAATATTGAGTACAGGAAATATTGCTTCAGCTCCTGGACCAAATAGTAATATTCAAAGCGCAGGAACTACGGCTTGGACTGGTGATGCAGATTTGGAAGCAATTATTTTAGCTGCGACTGGTCAACCAATGAATTCTAGAAACGCTTCAAAATTAGAATTCGATTTTATTCCATTAAGTAATCAAATCAGTTTTAACTTTATTTTTGCCTCAGAAGAATATGGAACATTTCAATGTACTTTTTCAGATGCATTTGCCTTTTTGCTTACAAATACAACAACCAATGTTACTACCAATTTAGCTGTTATACCCAATACAACGATACCAATCTCTGTTGTAACTATAAGAAATGCAATTTATAATACGGGTTGCGCATCTGCTAATCCATCTTATTTTGGTTCTTATTATTTACTACCACAAGGTCAAAACCCTATTGGTGCACCAGTAAATTTTAATGGTGTAACAATTCCAATGGTAGCAACATCAACAGTAATACCAGGACAAACATACCACATTAAACTAGTAGTTGCAGATCGATCAGATAATGCATATGATTCGGCAGTTTTCTTAGAAGGTGGTAGTTTTGATATAGGAAATATTCAATTAGGACAAGATTTTTTAACTGCAAATGGAACTGCATTATGTGCTGGAGATAGTTATACTATACAGAGTGGATTATCTGGTCCAAACTATACCTATGTTTGGACAAAAGATGGTGTTGTTATTCCGAACGAAACAAATAATACTCTAATTGTAACTTCTTCTGGAGTTTATGGATTATCCGCATCCTATACAGGAACAACTTGTACTACATCTGATGCTGTTACAATTCAATTTTATCCTCAAATTATCGCTCCAACACCAAATAATTTAACGGCTTGCAATAGTTTAGGTTATTCAGAATTTAATTTAGCTACAAATGATGCTTCGAGTTTGGGAACACTTGATCCTACAGCATTTACAGTTAGTTATTTTTCATCTCAAGCAGACGCAGTAGCAAATGTGAATTCTTTACCTAATTTATTTACAAATACGGTTCAATTTAGTCAGACTTTGTATGCTAGAGTAACAAATACAACTTCGGGATGTTTCGTCGTTAATTCATTTAATTTAATTGTTCAAGATTTAACTCCACAATTTACTATATCTCCAGATTTTAGTATTTGCGATGGTTCCACTGGTACTATTGTGGTAACGCCAATAAACTATAATAATTCGGATGTAATTTACTCTTGGACGAAAGATGGAGTTGCATTAACTGATACAACGAATTCAATCCCGATTTCCCAATCTGGAGTTTATGAAGTAACGATTAACAATATGGGTTGTACAGCAACTGGAACAACTACTGTAACCATTACTCCTATTCCAATTGCTGATACTCCAACAAATGTTACTGTTTGTAACAGCTACATCCTACCTAATTTAACAAATGGTAATTATTACACTGGAATTAATGGTTCTGGTACGGCATTAAATGCTGGTGATGTAGTAAGTACTAGTCAAGTTATTTATGTTTTTGCACAAAGTGGAACCATTCCTAATTGTACTGCGCAAAACAGTTTCACAATTACAATAAACTCAATAACTGCCCAAGCAATACAAAATGTAATAGCTTGTACAAGTTATACGCTACCGAGTTTAAATGCAAATAATAATTACTATACTGGTACGAACGGAACTGGAACTCAACTAGCAGCAGGAAGTTCAATAACTAATTCGCAAACATTATATGTTTATGCACAGACGGGAACGTCTCCTAATTGTACAAATGAGTCTTCGTTTTCGATAACTATACTTGTAACACCAACATTACCAAATTTCAACAATGTTGCTGCATGTGTTTCTTATGTGCTTCCAACTTTATCCAATGGAAATTACTTTTCTCAATCTAACGGAGTTGGTCCTATAGCACAAGGAAGTGCAATAACAACATCGCAAACAGTATACGTTTACTCTTCTGTAGGAACGGCGCCAACCATTTGTTTTGCAGAAAAACAATTTGATGTTACCATCACCAATTCTCCAATCTTTACAATTAGTGGTGAATGCGTTGGAACAAATTTTGTATTAACTTCTGAATTGAGTACTGCTTCGAACACGAACTTGTCCTATCAATGGAAAGATCAGAATGATGTTAACTTAGGAACGCAACCAACTCAAATTATCTCTGGAAACGGAAACTATGGTTTAGTTGTTCAAGTTATTGGAACAAACTGTTCTCGTACAGAAACTTTTTCTGCCAATGAAACAGCTTGTGCCATTCAAAAGGGAATTTCTCCTAATAATGATGGCTTAAACGACACCTTCGATTTAACTGGTTTGGGTATAAAAGAGTTGAGTATTTACAATCGATATGGAACGAAAGTATATAACAAATCAAATTATTCTAACGAATGGTTTGGTCAAACTAATTCAGGAAAAGAACTTCCTGACGGAACTTACTACTATGTTACAGAAAGATTAGATGGTAAAAACGATTCTGGATGGATTTATATAAGTAGAGAAATTAAATAATAAATCTAAAGTTCTTATATAAAAAAAGACTTCCTTAATGGGAAGTCTTTTTTTATATTTCTATTTTCAGGTTTTTATTTGGATGACGAGTCAAACAAATAAATAAGTGCAGTCATAGTTGCAGCTCCAAGTTCTAATTCTCTCTTGTTAACTGCATCAAAAGTGTCGTTTGCAGCATGATGGTAATCAAAATAGCGCTGCGAATCTGGATGTAATCCTACTTTAACCATATCTTTAAAATCTAAAGGTTCTACATCTGTACCAGAATGTCCTTTTTGAAAATAATGAATTAAATAAGGTTCAAATAAGTTCTTCCAATTAGATATTTTATCAAAATCGGCATCCGAACCTTCAATAGAAAAACCTCTTGGTGTAAATCCGCCAGAATCGCTTTCCATAGCAAAAATATGTTCTTCGTTAGATGCTTTTGCTACTTCTGCATATTTTCTTCCGCCGTTTACACCATTTTCTTCGTTCATGAATAAAACAACTCTAAGGCTATTTTTAGGTTTATAATTCAATTTTTTTATAACCTGTAAAACAGTCATACTTTGCACAACTCCTGCTCCATCGTCTTGCGAACCATCGCCCAAATCCCATGAATCTAAATGACCACCAACAATCATAAATTTATCCGGATTTAAAGAACCTTTAATTTCACCGATTACATTATACGATAAAACATCCTCTTCTTGACTGCACGATTGTTTAAAAAACAATTTAGAATTTTTATCTGACTTTAATAATTTACTTAATTCATTAGCACCATTCGTACTTATTGCCGCTGCAGGAATTCTGTCTTTTATTGGCGTGTCTTTATAATTTGTCATTCCGGTATGCGGTAAATCATCCAATCGTAAATTCATAGAACGAACAATTACTCCAACTGCACCTAATTTTCCAGCCTCGCGTGCGCCAGAAGAACGTTGATCAACGCAACTTCCATATGCATTTCCTGTTTCTATAAATTCAGCATTCATAGGACGATTAAAAAAAACAATTTTACCTTTAACTTTATCCGAACCTATTTTTTCTAATTCTTCCAAACTTTGCACTTCAATAACAGAAGCCGACAATCCAGCTTTGGGAGTTGCAACAGACATACCTAATGCGCAAATAGGAAAAGATATTTTTTTGTTTCCAACTTGCAAATAAGCAACTTCTTTTTCGCCACGAATCCATTTCGGAACCATAACTTCTTGTAAGAAAACACGATCTAAACCCAAGTTATTCAATTCGGCCGCAGTATAGTTTACTGCTAATTCTGCATTTTTAGAACCAGATAATCTAGGACCAATTTTAATAGACAAATGATCCAACCAACTATAACTTTTAGAATCCGTTAAAGCCGTTTTATAAATTTGTTTTAACATATCTGCATCCGATGTTTGTGCAAAAGAAATTGAAGTACATAATAACAAGAATAAAATCGTTTTTTTCATTTTTAAAAGTTTTTCCAAATTTACATTAAAAAACTTGTTTATAATTTAAAATTGTATTTACTTTGTTTTTCAAAGTACTTTAAAATGGAAAACGAAAATTATTTAAAAGACATTCAAGATATAAAAGTAATGATGTCAAAATCGTCACAATTTTTATCACTTAGCGGATTGTCTGGAATTTTAGCCGGGATTTTTGCCTTAATTGGTGCTTATTTTGCAAACCGAGTTTTAACTACAATGACTATTGAAGAATTTGATGAATACCGAAATTACTCTTCTGAAGATTCGACAGTAATAAAATTAATTGGTATTGCGATTTTAGTAATAGTTGCTTCAATTATAATCGGCATAATTTTAAGTTCCAGAAAAGCAAAAAAACAAAACGAAAATTTATGGAATGAAACTTCCAAACGCGTATTAATTCAATTTGGAACACCATTAATAACAGGCGGAATATTCGCATTACTAATATTACAAAAAGAAATTTATATTCTAATTGCTCCAATTACCTTGCTGTTTTACGGATTGAGTTGCATAAACGCTAGTCGAAATACTTTTAGAGATATTAAATATTTAGGAATTACGATGGTTGTACTCGGGTTACTATCAGCTTATTTTTCGGGTTACGGATTGTTATTTTGGACCATCGGATTCGGATTTTGCCACATAATCTACGGTAGTATTATGTATTTTAAATACGATAGAAATTAACTGTATCTTCCATTTTATTCTAATTAAATTTATAACTTGAAAAACATAATCCAAAATATTAATAAAGCTTTTGACCATAGAATTCGACTGGGAATTATGTCGGTTCTAATGGTTAACGATGCAGTAGATTTTAATGGATTAAAAGAACTTTTGGGCGTAACCGATGGTAATTTAGCATCGCATACTAAAGCATTAGAATTTGAGGAATATATTGTTATCGAAAAACAATTTATAGGTAAAAAACCGAATACTAAATACAGAGCAACCGTAGCTGGTAAAAAAGCCTTTGCGAACCATATTGATGCGCTTGAAAAATTAATATCAAAAAAATAACCTGTTTTTTTAACTATTTACTTTGAAATTCAAAGTACTTTTAAATAATAAAAAATGAAAGATTTGCTCATTGAATACCTATATCGAACAATTAAAATTCCATATCAATTCTTTTTTAAGAAAAATAAAAAATGGACAATTTCCACAAAAGAAATGCTTTTACTTCCGCAGGAAAGTCTCGGTTTTCACTACGCCTGCTTTTTGATACACAACAACTTTACTATTCAAAAAAAACTAGAAGAACACGATGCGTATCATGTGCTTACAAAAATTGGCACTACTGTTTTAGATGAAATTTATCTCCAATTTTATCTAATAGGTAATGGCAAAAAATCGCTGTTTGTTTTTATCGTAATCAGTACCGGAATTTTATTTTATCCCAATAAATCAAAAAGGTTTCGCTTGTATTATCAAAAAGGAAAACAAGCACATCCATTTTACCATTTAAACTTTCAAAAGATACTTAACCAACCTATTTCTAAAATCCAGCAATCCTTTAATATCCAATAAAAATATGCAAACCTTAAAACGCATTCAAAAACTTGCTTTTACAACACAATTGGCAATAATTTCTTTTTTGCTTGGCACGTTATTACTAATTGTAAGTTTCGTACTTCCTAAAAACGAAAATCTTTTAATCATAGGACTTTTTTACGTCTTCGCTGCCATTTTTATAAACGGAATTGCATTTGTGGGGTTGGGCTTACAATTACTAACTGACAAAATTAATCGCCCAGAAATCGCCAACAAAATGCTTATTCTCTTAACTAATATTCCCATTGCATTTGTATACTTTTTAATAGTAATTCACTCTTTATAATCATAATTAATTCTAAAATCTCAACTCATGGAACACTCTGAAAACACACCAAAATCTTTTTTTCAAACCACAACAGCCAAACTAATTATGGTTGGTTTACTGACATTTGCATTACTAATTCCGCTAATTTTAATTCAAGATTTAATTACAGAACGAAGCCAACGTCAAAAAGAAGTAATTGGGGAAACCACCGAAAAATGGGGAAAAGAAGTTTATTTTTTCGGACCAATTTTAAAAATTCCGTACACAAGCTACCAAGATGTTGAAAAAATTAATCCGCAAACCAACATCAAATCGGTTACAAAAGAAGCAATAACAGAATTTGCTTATTTTTTCCCAGAAGATTTAAAAAATAATACCACAACTACCATGCAACCGGCATTGCAACGAAGCATTTACAAATCGAATGTATTTACAACCAAAATGGTTTTTACCGGAAATTTTTTAAATCCAGAATTTAGTTCACAAAATATTTCAGAAGCAAATATTCAATGGGACAAGGCTACAATATTAATAAAAACCACGAACCTAAAAAGCATAAAGGAAGAAGTGAAAATTGAAATTAACAATACTAAATTTACTTTTGAACCGATGCAAGATTCTGAAACCAACGATTCTATCGAAGGGTTAGAAACTGCAGCTATAAAACTAAAATTAGAAACCAAAACCAATTTTAAATTGCGGATTTCTTACAATGGAAGCAACAAAATTAGCATCGTACCTATCGGAAAAAGTACCAATTCCCAAATGACATCCAATTGGAATTCGCCTAATTTTAACGGAAATTTTATTCCTAATAATAAACAAATTAACAAAAACGGTTTTTCTGCCAATTGGAACATTTTACATTTTAACAGACCATTTGCACAACAACATTTTGGCTATTTGCCCAACTTGTCCAAATATGCTTTTGCTGTCAGTTTTATTAATCCGGTTAACGAATACCAACAAAACGAACGTGCATCCAAGTACGGGTTTTTAGTTATTGCACTTACTTTTTTAGTATTTTTTCTAATCCAAACACTCAGCAAAATCAACATCCATTTATTTCAATATACCATGATTGGCGTGGCTTTGCTCCTATTTTATACTTTACTAATTTCTATTACAGAACACAGTTCGTTCACTTTCGCATACGCCATTGCAGCAATTTCTGTCATCCTTTTAATCAGTTTGTATTCTATTTCCATTTTAAAAAATATGAAATTTCCGATTTTTATTGGGCTTTCACTTAGTGTTTTATATGCCTTTATTTTTGTAATAATTCAGTTAGAAGATTACGCATTATTGGTAGGAAGCATCGGTTTATTTAGCATTCTTGCTACCGTGATGTACTTTTCTCGAAAAATAGATTGGAAATAAGTAGCATATTGGCTGTTGCATTTTCTATAAATGTATTTCCAGCTATTCGCGCTGCAAGACAGCTAGATTCTATCGGGGCTAATTTCTAATCATGGTATTAGATAAAAACTCCAAAAGAAAATTTTTCCTTTGGAGTTTTTACATTTTATTTAGATAAAAATCTAATACAACTTACATTATTACTAGGTTTTGTTTTAAAATAATTAAATTAATGTCCACCACTAATCTTTTTATCAAAACTAATTCCTTGTATTTTCAAAATACCAGAAACTTTCCAAGCATAAAAAGCCAAGTATGCAAAGCAACAAACTCCCACAATATAACTTGTTTGAATTGTAGAAATATCTGCAACATAACCTTGTAATAAACTTACAAAACCACCACCCATAATCATCATAATTAAAAAGCTACTACCTTGACTAGTATGTTTTCCCAATCCGGAAACGGCTAACGTAAAAATACACGGCCAAAGCGTACTACAAAATAAACCAACACTAATAAATGCGTAAACACTTACCATACCGCTTGTTGCCATACCAATAAGTAAAGCCGTAATTCCACAACCAGAAAAAATTAATAACATTCTCGCAGGATTTCCTTTACTTGCAATATCTGCTGCAATTAATACTAAAATTACTACTGCGTAAATATAAAACGGGGTTAAATCATGGTTTGCAATTGCATTTACTCCTAAAAATACTCCAAAAGCCAAATAAGGTGCAATAAATCGAAGGATTTTTCTTAAACTCATATCTTCTGTAAAAGCTTCTACAGCGCCAGTCCAACGACCAATCATTAAACTTGCCCAATATAAAGAAACATATGGTGCTACATCCTTAACCGCAAATCCCAAATTATTTTCCATGTAAGCCGGTAAATTACTTGCTGTAGAAACCTCAACTCCAACGTATACAAATATAGCAATCATCCCTAAAACCAACTGCGGATATTTAATAGCAGAAGCTCTTGAACTTTTACTTTCTTCTTCTGTTTCTACAATTGTTGCTGGTTTATCTGGTAGTGAAGAAAATTTTAATAAAATAGCCACAAGCAAAAATGCTGCACCAAGTATTAAATAAGGAATTTTCACACTCTCGATACTCATAGTGGTTGAACCCGATGAAGCCGATCCGAAAATTGCAAAACTTACTATTAATGGTCCAATGGTGGTACCAAAATTATTAATTCCGCCAGCCATTGTTAAACGTTGCGAACCAGTAGAAATTGGTCCAAGTGCAATTGCTAAAGGATTGGCTACTGTTTGTTGTAAGGAAAATCCTAATGCAACGATAAATAAACCAGAAAGCATTAACGGAAATGATTGTAAATTTGCCGCGGGATAAAACAATAAGGTTCCTAATGCAGAAATTCCTAATCCTAATGCCAAGGAATTCTTATATCCAATACGGTTTATTAAATCGCCTTTTGATAAATAAGATATCAATAAATACAATAATGATCCAACAGTATAAGCTATGTAAAAAGCCAAAGAAACCAATTGACTTTCGACTTGGGATAAACTAAAAGTTTGTTTAAAAACCGGAATTAAAATATCGTTACTTGCGGCTACAAATCCCCAGAAAAAGAAAACCGTTGCTAAGGGAATAAATTGTGCCCAATTCGTTTTTTGTTGTTCCATAAAAAATGTGGTTAATTAGTTGGTTTGGTTTTTTTAAATTTTAAAGCGGTTCAAAACTTATTGCAGTACCGCCACCTTCCGCCAAATCTAGTAAAATTTTAGACTTAGATGTGACTTGTATAGTTTTTATAGCGTAACTTTTGGGATTATTTTTCCAATCTGCATTTATACCATCTTGATATACAGTTGCTTTGTATTTTTTATTTTTAGTAAGAAAGTTTAATTTTATTTCGCTTTTTCTTGCATTTTCATCCGTAATTGCTCCCAAAAACCATCTTTGCCCGTTTTTTTCCTTTCTAGCGACAGTTAAATAATCACCTGGTTCTGCCTCTAAATAAATACTTTCTTGCCAATCAAGAGCGACGTCTTTTATAAACTGAAAAGCATCAGGATATTTTTCGTAATTCTCTGGTAAATCAGCAGCCATTTGCAAAGGAGAATACATGGTGACATACAAAGCCAATTGTTTTGCTAGTGTAGTATGTACTTGTTCTGTTTTTTTTGAATCGTAAATATCCATTTTGGTTTCAAAAATCCCTGGCGTATAATCCATTGGTCCGCCAAGCAATCGAGTAAATGGTAAAATAGTTTCATGCGCTGGCGGATTTCCTGTACTCCAAGCATTAAACTCGTTTCCTCGCGCTGCTTCTGCAGCAATATAATTAGGATATGTTCTACCATAACCTGTTGGTCTGGAACTTTCGTGAGAATTTACCAATAATTTATTTTCTGCCATTCGTTGGGCAACATAATTAAAGTGATTCACCATAGTTTGTCCGTCATGAAATTCGCCACGCGGAATAATCCGACCAACATAACCCGATTTTACCGCTGGATAATTGTACTTTTTCATCAAATTCATGGCACGATCTAAATGGCGTTCGTAATTGGCAACTGATCCGGATGTTTCATGATGCATAATCATTTTCACTCCTTTCAATTTGGCGTATTTCGAAACTTCTTCTAAATCAAAATCTGGATATGGCGTTGTAAAATCAAAAACATTTTCTTTCCAATTACCAAACCAATCTTCCCAACCTACATTCCATCCTTCGACCAAAACACCATCAAAGCCATTTTTTGCTGCAAAGTCAATATATCTTTTTGTGTTTTCTGTGTTTGCACCGTGTTTTCCGCTAGGTTTTAGTTCTGAATTTGCTGCATTTTGTGCGTTTTGCGAACCTGCATAATCCCAAGTAGATTTTCCTACGTGCATTTCCCACCAAATTCCGACATATTTCATGGGTTTTATCCAAGATGTATCTTCAATTTTTGATGGTTCGTTTAAATTTAAAATCATTTTAGAACTAACAATATCTCGCGCATCATCGCTAATCATGATAGTTCTCCAAGGAGAAACACAAGGAGTTTGCAAATATGCCTTATCACCAATTGCATTTGGGACTAATCGAGATGTAAAGTTGTTATTAGAAATGTCAATATCTAGATGCATTACAGGATAATTTACCAACGCAGCTTCAAATATATTAACGTATAAATTAGACTTTTTAAGCATTAATGGAGATTGCACTACATAACGTCCAGCAATAGATTTTAATGCAATCGCATTATTTAAGTCTAACTTTTCATTATCTATATCAGAAATTAAAGTTTCGTTGTATACATATTCTTGGCTATCAAAATCACCCGGAATCCAGAAGGCGGTATAATTGTCGTTTAAATTAAACTGGGTTTTTTCATCAGAAATTATAAAGTAATTCAAGTTTTCCTGTTTCGGAAATTCGTATCTAAAGGCTACACCTTCATCAAATATTTTAAAAGAAATATCGAGCTTACGATTTGTAACTTTTTGTTTTAAATGAAAAACGATTTGATTGTATCTGTTTTGAATTGTTTTTTGCTCACCCAAAACAGGATTCCAAGGTTCATCAACCGATTTGCTTTCAGATGACTCGATACTAAAGTTTTTATTTAAATTATTAGCATCCTTTAATTCAATTCCAAGAGAACTTTTATAAACTATTGTTTTTCCGTTAAAGGAAACCTCGTAATTTGGAACTCCGTTACTATTCAAACTAAATTCGCAAACTATCTTTTTATTAGGCGAAAAAATAGTTTGTGCGACTGATATCTGAAAAAAACAAAAACCTAAAATAGTTGTAAAAATTTTCATAATCTTAAAATTAAGAATTCACATAATCTTCTAAATACTCAAATCTCGGAGTTAATTTTCCATTTTGTGTCATTTTTGCACGAGCTAAAATCCCGTCTTTATCGTCATTAAAAAAAGCTGGAATTACATGTTCTAAGAACATTTCCCCAAAACCTTCACTTGCATCTTTTGGTAATTCGCATGGCAAATTATCAACTGCCATTACAACCACTGCTGCGGGATGTGTAAAGGAAACTTCTTTATTTTCTGATGGTAAATATCCATAAATTGGATCAGCAATGGTTGATGCGCGCAAGGTGCAAACAATTGGTCCAGCTACATCGCAAGAAATATCTGCAACCACTTTTATAGTACAATCTGCTTTTCTCAACATATCTTGGGTTAAAATATTGGGAGCTTGATTGGCATAAAAATGACCTGCAATAAAAATATCTGCTGCCTTTGTAAATCTCTCAAAATCAGATTCGTATTCTTTTGGATTAGTGTAAAAATCTTCATTTGTTACCACAATACCATCTAAACGTTTGTTATAATCTAAAACATCTATTTGTGTGTAAACGGCTTCACTATACGTTTTAAATAAAAAATTATCCGGAGTTACTTGTTTAATTTTTATGGCATCTAAAATCTCTTTGGCGCCAAGTCCAACTTTTCCAGATCCGGTTAAAACGATTTTAATATTGGGTAAGGTTTGTCTTTTTAATCTAGTAATTAATTCTTCTCTGTCTTTTAATGTTTCGGCTTTAGCCAAATTAAATAATTCAAATTTTAAACCAAAAGCACGGAACGCATTGTAAGCACCAACAATTCCCGCGAAACGTCCAAAACCAATCAACCTTCTGTTGTTCGCGTCTACTATAGTTTCGTGATCATACAAAGTTATTTTTTTATCTAAAATCGTTTTTAATAATTCTTTATTGTACGATTGTTTTTTAATGGTATGCGAAAAGAAAAAGTAACTTTTATTAGGAATTAATGCAGCAATCGGAACTTCTTTTACACCAAATAAAACATCACAATTACTCAAATCGTCTACAACTTTTAGGCCTTTTGCTGTATATTCGCTATCCTGAAAAATTCGAATATCCGAACTTTCAACTACTAATTCGGAACTGGGATATTTATCTTTAAATACAACTAAAGCGTTAGGTGCAAAAACTACTCTTCTGTCTGGCGGATTTTTTCTTTCTTTAATTATTCCGAATTTCATGTCTTTTTCTTAATTTGATTCAAATGTAGTAGTATCCAAAACCAATTCAAAACTTTTAATCAATTTGTCAATTAGATTCTATTAAATCTATAAAAAATAGAATTATTATTTTCAGAATGACATCGGCATACCCATTATAGTTTTCTATATTTGCGACTTAAGTGCAATTCATGTCAACATCCAAATTTTTACTATATAGTTCCTTTTTTATTTCTATTTTTTTCGTTTCCTGTAAAAAAGAAAAATCTAAAGAAATAATCAAAAAACCCAAGTCTGATTTGGCCTATGCCATGTTACCACGAGAAGATTCCTGGCCAAAATTATCTGAAAAAGAGATCTTAGAAAAACGAAAACGAATTGAAGCTTTTGTTAAGAAAAACTGGAGCGGAAATTTTGAAAATTTAAGTTTTTTAGTTGCTAAAAACGGGCAAATAATAGACGAACATTATGAAGGTTTTGCCAACAAATCAGAGAATACATTAATTACTGAAGAAACACCTTTACACATTGCATCGGTGTCTAAAGTACTAACTTCTAGCGCTATTTTAAAATTAATTGATGTCAAAAAAATTGGATTAGACGACTTTGTATCAAAATATTTAGATGGATTTCCTTATCCTACAGTTACCATCAGAACATTACTGAATCACAGAAGCGGAATTAGAAAGTACGGTTATTTTGCAGACGATAAAGCAAATTGGAGTCGAAGTAAAACATTAACAAATGCAGACATTTTAAAAATTCTGGTTGAGAAAAAAATTCCTTTGGAGTACAAACCAGATACTCATTTTAGTTATTGCAATACCAACTATGCTTTGTTGGCTTTGGTAATTGAAAAAGTTACAAAAATGAAGTATAAAGTTGCTATGCAAAAAATAATTTTCGAACCTTTAGATATGAAAAACACTTTTGTATTTGATGAAGAAACAGATAGAGAAAAAGCAACTCCATCCTACAAATATAACTATCAGAAATATCCATTTGATTATTTGGATGCGGTTTACGGCGATAAAAATATATATTCTACACCACGAGATTTATTAAAATTTGATTTGGCTCGAAATGCTCCAAATTTTGTAAGTAAAAGTCTTAGAGATCAGATTTATAAAGGATACAGCTATGAAAGTAAAGGAACAAGAAATTATGGTTTAGGCATTCGTTTACACGAGTGGGAAAGCGGACAAAAATTCTTTTATCACAATGGTTGGTGGCACGGAAATACAAGTAGTTATAACACCTTAGTTAAACAAAATGTCGTAATCATTGCTTTGTCTAATAAATTCACAACCAAAACGTATAAAGTAAAAAACCTAGCAGTTTTATTTGGGGATTACCCTTTTAAATTAAATGATGATTCTTCTTTATAGATTACTGAAAAATTTTATACAACAGCTCTTTCAATAAATCATTTTTAGAAATTGTTGCACCAACACCTTTACCATTTAAATCGATTTGGCGTAAAACCTCCATGGCGTTACTCACTTTTTTTAATGGATAATATTTCATTGCCGTGGTATAATCTTTCACAAAATAAGGAGAAACTCCAATTTCTGCTGCTAAGGCATATTGCGATTTATCAGTTGCAATATGGGCTTTAAATAATTTATAAAAAAATCCGTAAAGTGTTGTCACAGTTACTACCAATGGATTTGCTTTGTAATTATTTGCAAAATAATCAGCAATTTGATAGGCTCGAAGTTGGTTGTTATCGCCAATTGCTTTTATTAGTTCAAAGTTATTGTATTCTTTACTAATCCCGATATTTACTTCAATATCATTTGCATTTATAATATGGTTTTTTGGGCAAACCAATTCTAATTTTTCTAAATCTTTAGCAATTCGTGACAAGTCATTTCCTAAAAATTCAACTAACATGGCTGAGGCTTTTGGCTCTATACTTAATCCTTTTCCTTTTAAAACTCGCGTAATCCAAGTTGCAACTTGGTTTTCATACATTTTTTTAGATTCGAAAACCACACCGTGTTTCTGAATAGATTTTAACCATTTTTTTCGTTTATCAACAGATTTATATTTATGTGCTAAAACCAAAACTGTTGATGTTTGCGGATTACTGGCGTAATTCTCAATTAGATCTATGGATTTTGCTAGGTCTTGCGCTTCTTTTACAATTATAACTTGCTTTTCTGCCATCATAGGATAGCGCTTTGCGTTAGAAATTACTTCATCCATAGTTGTGTCTCGACCATACATTACCATTTGATTAAAGCCTTTCTCGTCTTCTGTAAGAATAGCATTTTCAATAAATTCGGTCAATTTATCTATATAATAAGGTTCTTCGCCCATTAGTAAATAAATAGGTTTAATGTTCCCAGCTTTAATATCATTAATAATTTTTACAACTTCGTCCATAGTAATTTCGATAAAAATGGTTTCAAAAAACAATTTTAAAAGTAACTTTGTAGTATGCAAAAATTGAACTTTCCAGAATACCAATATCGGTTCAAAAATAAGGAAAATAAACTAGCTATTTTTGACGAAATTCGTAAAAAATTTATTTTAGTTACACCTGAGGAATGGGTACGACAAAATTGTGTTCATTATTTGATAAAGGAATTAAATTATCCGAAATCTCATATTAATGTAGAGAAGTTGGTAAAAATAAACGGCATTAATAAACGTTACGATATTGTAATTTTTAATTTAAAAGGAGAAATTGAAATTTTGGTAGAATGTAAAGCTCCTTCTGTTACAATAAACCAAGCTACCTTTGACCAAATTGCACAATATAATTTAAAATTAAAAGCCAATTATTTAATGGTTACCAACGGATTGAATCATTATTTTTGTCAAATGGATTTTGAAAATGAAAAATATTCGTTTTTAAAAACCTTACCCAAATTTGAAATTTAAAACCAAAAAAAAATAAAATTGAAAAATTGTGCAGTTGTTATTTTAAATTGGAATGGGAAAAAATTGCTAGAACAGTTTTTACCATCTGTAGTTGCTTTTTCCCAACAGGCAACAATTTACATTGCAGATAATGCATCTACGGATGACTCTTTGAATTTTGTTACTAACAATTATCCAGAAGTAAAATGGATTCAAAATAAAACCAATTCTGGTTTTGCACAAGGATACAATGAAGCTTTAAAAGAAGTTGAAGAAGAATTTTATGTTTTATTAAATTCGGATGTAGAAGTAACAAATAATTGGCTTGTACCTGCTTTAGAATTATTTAATTCGGATGAAAAAATTGGAATAATTCAGCCTAAAATATTAGATTTTAAAAATAAAGTATATTTTGAATATGCCGGCGCAGCTGGTGGTTTCATAGATAAATATGGTTATCCGTTTTGTCGCGGAAGAATATTTGACACCCTTGAAAAAGATACCAACCAATACGATAACGAACAAGAAATATTTTGGGCTAGCGGTGCTTGTTTTTTTATCCGAAAAACAGTTTATCGAGAATTAGGTGGTTTTGATTCTGATTTTTTTGCTCATCAAGAAGAAATTGATTTGTGTTGGCGTTCATTAAATACCGGATATAAAACCTATTACACAAACAAATCGATAGTTTATCACCTTGGTGGTGCAACACTTCAAAAATCAAATACTAAAAAAACATTCCTCAATTTTAGAAATTCACTTTACATGCTATTGAAAAATGTTCCTAAAAATAAATTAATTGGCATAATTTTAGTAAGAATGATTTTAGACGGAATTGCAGGTTTACAATTTTTGTTTCAAGGAAAATTTTCTCATTTTGTTGCCATATTAAAAGCACATGGTAGTTTTTACAGCAATTGGAACAAAATGTATAAGAAAAGAAATCATTATAATTTAGATTCTTATTATTTTGTGAAAAGCGTGGTTTTTTATTATTTTTTTAAGAAAATTAGATTTTTTTCTGAATTGTTTAACAGAAAATTATAATCATCGATACTAAACTCGCAATTTTACGTTGTATCTTTGATATTATATAAAATTTAAATCAGATTGCGATTTTAAATCATATTACAAACAATAACTAATAACTATGAAAAAAACAGTTTTAATTTTATCCCTTGCGGCGTTAAGTTTAACGTCTTGTGGAACAAAAAAGAAAATTGCCTCTTTAGAAGCGCAAAACAAAGAATGTCAAGATCTATTAAATTCTACAACGGTTAAATTAAACCTATGCATGACCGAAAAAGAAGCTTTGACAAGTCAAATTGATTATTTGAAAAAAAATAATTCCGACTTAATTAGTGCTTCCAAAGACATGACAGTTTTGTCAACAAAAGGTGCGCAGAATATTGAAAAAGCTTTAGAATCTATTAAAGAAAAAGATTTAAAAATTTCTAGAATGCAAGATGCTTTAACAAAAAAAGATTCTGTTACACTTGCATTGGTTACTAGTTTAAAAAGTTCTGTCGGAATATCTGATCCAGATATTGAAATTAATGTTGAAAAAGGCGTTGTATTTATCTCCATTGCTGATAAATTATTGTTTAAAAGCGGAAGCTATGTTGTTAGTGATAGAGCAAAAGGTGTTTTAGCCAAAGTGGCCAAAGTGGTAAACGACAAACCAACTTTTGAATGCATGGTTGAAGGTCATACAGATAACGTTCCTTACACAGGAAACCAATATTTGTTGGATAACTGGGATTTATCTGTGAAACGTTCTACTTCTATTGTTAGAGTTTTAACTAATGAATTAGGAGTTAATCCTAAGCAACTAATTGCAGCTGGACGCGGAGAATATATTCCGCTAGTATCTAACAATTCTGCAGAAAATAGAGCAACAAACAGAAGAACTCGTATTGTAGTTTTGCCTAAAATTGACGAGTTTTATGAAATGATTGAAAAAGAAATGAAAAAGCAATAATTTAGTTTTTTCTTACATAAAAAAACGCCTTGAGAAATCAAGGCGTTTTTAGTTTTTATAAAACTCGATAAAAGGCTTTAATTTTGAATAACTTATTTTTAAATTCCGTATTGGTTTAACCGTCTTCAAAACAATATGGAAATCTTCAATGTGAGAAATGAATTTTTTTTGAATTATGTGTTTTCGGCTAATTCTGAAAAAATAATCTGGATTTATTTTTTCCTCTAAACTATCCAAAGAAAAATTAATAGAGTAAATTCTCTCGGAATTATCTAATATAAAACTGGAATTATTTTCACTAAAAAAAAGTACAATATTTTCTGATTCGATTTTTTTTAAATTAGCGCCTATGGTTATTAAAAAGGAAGTTTTATAATTTTTATGAAAAGAACTTTCTACATTTTTCCAATAATTTTTAGGATAAAACGTAGCTTTAATTGTATTAATTTTGAGTAATAATTTATCTAATTTAATTGTATCTATTGGCTTTAATAAATAATCTAAACTATTATAATCAAAAGCTTTCAAAGCAAATTCATCATAAGCAGTAGTAAAAACAATTTGACATTTAAAATCAATAGAATCAAATAAAACAAAACACAAATCATCTCGAAGTTTTATATCCATAAAAACCAAATCTGGTTGTTCATTACTTTTAAACCAGATTTTCGCTTCTTTAACAGACTTTAAAATCGTTAATACTACAAAACCTTTTTCTGTAACTAGTTTTTCTAATCTTTTTCCTGCTGGAATTTCATCTTCAATAATAACTACTTCCATATTATTGTAGTTTTAAAATAGGAAGTTTAACAGAAAAAACACCTGAATCGCAATTTGTTTCAATTGATTTTTGTATCAAAATTTCGTAACGTTTGTTAATATTTTTTAAACCTGATTGGTCTGAAGTTTCAATTACTTTTTCTTCTACTGTGTTTTGAATGATTAAATAATCATTTTCTGTATAAATATTAATTTGAATTGGCAGACTATCATCCAATACATTATGTTTAAAAATGTTATCTATAATTTCTTGTAATGAGGAAGACAGAACATAAAAATCTGCTGTATTTGCTTTTATATTATAATTAAATCCAGATTCGAATTTTGCCTTATAAATTTCTAAATATTGCGATATAAAATCGATTTCAGATTCTAATAACACAAAATCTTCCAATTGATTTTTAAGATAATGTCTGTAAACATTAGCCAGATTGTGTGCGAAAGCAATAGCCTTATCCGGATTGAGTTCTATAAATGTAATTAAAGTATTTATGTTATTGAATAAAAAATGTGGATTTATCTGATTTTTTAATTCCAAATATTCTGCTTCTTTTTGTGAAAAATCTTTAGTTAAATTCTGATATTTTAATTCGGATGTTTTATTGTTATCCCGAAATCGAATAAATAAGAATAAAAATAAATTTGAAAATAAAACAATAATAAAACTGATTATCAGAATTACCCGATTAATGATAAAAAAGCTACTTCCAAAATAAATAAATAGCAAAAAAGTAATGAGTGTAGAGCAAACAATTTTAATTGGATTATTAGCTTGTACTAATTTCCATTTATTACATAGGAATAAACAAGAAATAGTCAAGATATTCATTACTAAAATTTCAAATAATATATTTTTTAATTCAAACAAATACCTAAACTCAAATCTAGTTTCTAGCATTTTATCCATAAAGAATAATGCTAACAGAAAAGTCTGAAAAACACTTAATAAAAAAACCGACTTTAAATAAAACAAAATTGAATCAGAAAATGAAAGTGCTGAACCTGTTTTATTGCTCTTATAAAATTCAAGAAGTAACGTTTCTAATAAAAAAATACATATTCCAATAATGCATTGAAAAAATAATGTCATTAAATTTATTTCTTTAAGAAAATAATATTGGAATACAATTGCTCCTGAAAAAAATATCACTACAAAAGCTAAAACAGAGAGAAGTGTTCTGAAAATTATTTTTTTGTTTGAAAATAATTGCGAGTAAACATAAAAATAAGTGAAAGAAGTTGCCGAAAATAAAAAACTTATAAAAAGAATAATATTTACTTGAAAATCTTTAAAATCTCCTTTCAATAAAAATGCAAAAAGACCTATTATAAACAGTGAAAAAAATGTAAAGCTGATAAAATTTAAAAATGATTTCATTATTTAATTGTTTTAAAATTCATTTCAAATTTCACGTTTAACATCCTGTTTTTCAAAAATAAGTTAGTGAATGAGAAAAAGCAACTAGTGAATGAAAACTTACTCCAATCCATAATTTAATGGCAACATATCTCCTACCTTAGAATTTGCCATAGCTCCAGAAAATATAATTTTATCAATATCACTATTATTCCCAAATTTATCAACATAAAAAGTATCGGTTTCAAAATAGATACTCGATTGTTCGTCTCGATTAAATAAAACTATAAATTTTGCTCTAAAATTATTCTCATAGCGTTTATCGGCTTGATCTGTAACTCTTACTTTTTTAAATTCACCATCGTCTGTCACCGTAAAATTATTAGACGGAATATCTTGTAATTTACCTTTAATCAATAAAAAATTTTCTTTACCCCAAATAGAATTAGCCATATTTCTGAAGAAATGCATTTGACTTCCTAAATATGCTTTGCTTCGTAATTTGGCTATTTTTTCGTCAGATTGCGTTTCCTCAAACCTACATAAACCAGCATAATAACTTCGTATAGCATCTTCTGGATGGATGCTTAAAGAATTAAACTTTACCTCAAAATTTACTAATTCATAATTTAATTTATAACCCAATGCCTCATTACGAATAACCAAAGGCTCGTAACATCTTGCATATAAAATATTTGTAATTTCGTTATAACTAAGAATTAACTGATCTTCGTTTAGAATAGTCATTTTTTTTGAATTCTTAGTTTTTCCTATAAACTGCTCGCGAAAAATTTTTAATTTTTGTGCTCTGCTAAATCGGTCTTTTTTAGTTACAATAACTTCCTGTAAAGCGTTATTGGCTTCTTTTAGCTGAATTGATAAATCAGAAACGTTATCTGTATTTTTTAGATATTGTGTTTCATATCCGATATAACTTATGGCTAAAAGCGAATTAGATTTCGTTGTATAATACAAATTAAATTTTCCATCTTCATTGGATACCGTCGAGAATGTAGTTCCATCAAAATAAATACTTGCACCAGGTAACGGATTTTTATTTTCATCTAAAACGATTCCAGAAATGGAATTTTGCGAAAAGACGAATGAAGAAAAAAGAAAACTAAAAAAAAGGCAAAAATATTTCATAATAATTTATAAAATATCCAAACTTCCTTTTCCAACACGAATAACTTCTGGTTCGCCATTTGATAAATCGATAATGGTACTTGCCAAATTATTACCATAACCGCCATCAATCACCAAATCGACTAAATTTTGCCATTTTTCAAAAATTAATTCCGGATCAGTTGAATATTCTAAAACGGCATCTTCATCGTGAATAGATGTTGAAACAATTGGATTACCCAACATTTTTACAATTCCGCGTGCAATTGAATTATCTGGAACACGAATTCCTACTGTTTTTTTCTTTTTAAATTCTTTAGGCAAATCAGTATTTCCTGGTAAAATAAAAGTGTAAGCACCGGGTAATGCGCGTTTTAATAGCTTAAAAGTTGCTGTATCTATTTGCTTAACATAATCGCTTAAGTTGCTTAAATCATGGCAAATAAAAGAAAAATTCGCCTTGTCTAATTTTATACCTTTTATTCTTGCAATGCGTTCTAATGCTTTCGTGTTGGTAATGTCGCAACCCAAACCATAAACAGTATCGGTTGGATAAATAACCAAACCGCCATTTCGTAAAACTTTTACTACTTTTTCTATTGCAGCTTCGCTGGGTTTGTCTTCGTATATTTTTATGAATTCTGCCATTTTATTTGCAATTTTATAATTCTGATAAATAATATTAGAAATTAAAAAAATTAGGTATTGTTTTTGAAGTAGTTAAATCGAATACATACTAAATCCCAATTTAAAATCGTTCTTACTATACTATTTTTTCTAATAATTTCTAATTACTTCAAAGATACCTAATCATCATGAAATTACGTTATATAATTTATATTTTACCTTTACTACTTTTTAGTAGTTTTTCATCGTGTTCTTCTAATTCTGAAATAGAATCTTCTGCGGATTTAATTACAGAAAAAACACTTTTCAATGAAAATTACGGAAATAACAACCAGCAAGTTTTTGATATTTATTTACCGGCTAATCGTAATAAAAATTCAACCAAAACTTTAGTTTTAATACATGGTGGCAGTTGGATTGCAGGCGATAAAGCGGATATGAATTATCTTGTACCGCTTCTTAAACAAAGTTTTCCCGATTATGCCATTGTTAACATTAATTATCGTTTGGCAAGTTTAGAAAATCCTGCTTTCCCAATGCAATTGGATGATATCTCTGCGATATTAACAAAATTAAATAATAGTGATTATGGTATTTCCGGCAACATCGGTTTTATTGGAGCAAGTGCTGGAGCGCATTTATCTATGCTATATGGCTATGGATTTAATGCCGATAATAAAATAAAATTGGTTTGTAGTATTGTTGGACCAACTAACTTTACGGATGAAAATTACCTCAACAATCCAAATTTAAGTGGTTTATTTACTGTAGTTACCGGATTTCCGTACCAAGGAAAAGAAACTTATTACCAACAATTAAGTCCGTTATTTCGTGCAACTGCATCTTCGCCACCAACAGTAATGTTTTATGGAAATGCCGATCTTTTAATTCCAACTTCACAAGGAATTGCATTGAATAATCAGTTAACCGAATTGAATGTCTACCATGATTTTTATTTGTATAACGGCGGTCACGGCAATTGGTCGGCAACTGATCAATTAGATACTTACAATAAATTAGTTGCTTTTATAAGTTTAAAATTTTAGTTTACCCTATAACATCTAACTTTGCAAATCGAAGTAGTAATTTTTTTATTCCGCCAACTTCAAATTTAATTTCTGCTTTTTTATCGGCGCCAACGCCTTCGAGATTTAAAATTTGTCCTTTTCCGAAACGTTCGTGCATTACAATATTGCCTATCTGTAAGTTAGACTGAAAATTTGCATCTGTTGCTGCTGGAGCTTTACCAACGGGCTTTAGTTTTCTTATTAAAGAATTAACGGCATCTTCGTCTGAATTTGTTCTTGGCGGAATTCCCGCAACTGGCTTTGAATTTCGTAATTTAGACTTATCCACATCGCCAAAAATATCTAAATCTATAGTTGGTTTATATCTAT
Organism: Flavobacterium sp.; assembly: GCA_047636155.1. Classification (GTDB taxonomy): domain Bacteria; phylum Bacteroidota; class Bacteroidia; order Flavobacteriales; family Flavobacteriaceae; genus Flavobacterium. The sequence goes on from JBLIJW010000022.1 coordinate 22,947, forward strand.
AACCATTAGCGTTTAACGGATTAATATATTCAATAAATTCTGGAGTAATTTCTTCAATAAATCGAGATGGGTCGCTATCTACTAATTTTCCCCAACGGTAACGCGATTGCGCATAGGTTAAATAGGCTTGGTGTTCTGCGCGAGTTAATGCAACATAAAACAAACGACGTTCTTCTTCTAATTCGCTTCTTGTATTTAAACTCATCGCACTCGGAAATAAATCTTCTTCTAATCCAACCACAAATACAGTTGGGAATTCTAATCCTTTAGCCAAGTGAATTGTCATTAATGCAACTCGATCATCATCACCAGTATCATTATCTAAATCGGTTGCTAAGGCAACATCTTCCATAAATTCAGACAATGCACCACGCGCGCCATCAATTTCGCGTTGCCCTTCAATAAAATCTTTAATTCCGCCCATTAGGGTTTCAATATTTTCTATTCTGGCAATTCCTTCTGGTGTTCCATCTTTTTTTAATTCCTGAATAAGTCCAGTTTTTTTGGCAACATGATCGGTTAAATATAAAGCATCTTGACTTTCATTAATTACCTGAAAACTTTTAATCATGGTAACAAAATCCTGTAATTTTGCTCTTGTTCCAGAATTTAGTTTTAAATCGATTTTATCAATATGTTCCATCACTTCAAAAATAGAACGCTTGTAATGGTTAGCTGCAACGGTAAGTTTTTCAACAGTTGTATCGCCAATTCCTCTTGCCGGATAGTTGATAACTCTAATTAATGCTTCTTCGTCTTTCGGATTTATTACTAATCGTAAATAACACAAAACGTCTTTAATTTCTTTGCGTTGATAAAAAGACAATCCGCCATAAATTCGGTACGGGATATCTCTTTTTCTTAATGCATCTTCCATAGCACGCGATTGCGCATTTGTTCGATATAAAATAGCAAATTCGCCGTTTTTTTGTTGGTTTCGCATTTTTTCTTCAAAAATGGTTGCCGCAACAAAACGACCTTCTTCACCATCGGTTACACTTCGATGCACTTTTATCTTTTGTCCAAAGTCATTTGCAGTCCAAACAATTTTATCTAATTTGGTTTTGTTTTTATCGATGATGGAATTCGCGGCTTCTACAATATTTTTTGTAGAACGGTAATTTTGCTCCAAACGATAGGTTTGTACGTTATCGTAATCTTTCTGAAAATTTAAAATATTATTGATGTTTGCTCCACGAAAGGCATAAATACTCTGAGCATCATCACCAACTACGCAAATATTTTGAAATCTATCTGATAAAGCACGGACAATTAAATACTGCGAATGGTTGGTATCTTGGTACTCATCGACCAAAATGTAGCGAAAACGATCTTGGTATTTTGCTAAAACATCCGGAAAACGATTTAGTAATTCGTTTGTTTTTAAAAGTAAATCATCAAAATCCATAGCGCCAGCTTTGAAGCAACGATCCACATAGTTTTGATATACTTCACCTAATCGCGGTTTTTTACTCATTGCATCTTGTTCTTGCAACTCCGGATTATTCATGTATGCTTTTACGGTAATCAAAGAATTTTTGTAGGAAGATATTCGACCTAAAACTTGTTTGGGTTTATAAACATCTCTGTCTAATTGCATTTCTTTAATGATAGATGAAATTAATCGAACGGAATCTTGTGTGTCGTAAATAGTGAAATTGGACGGATATCCTAACTTGTCGGCTTCACTTCTTAGAATTCTGGCAAAAACCGAATGAAAAGTTCCCATCCATAAATTTTTTGCCTCATTAGTTCCAACAATATCTGCAATACGCTTTTTCATTTCTCGCGCTGCTTTGTTGGTAAATGTTAGCGCAAGAATAGAAAATGCATCAACTCCCAAACTCATTAAATAGGCAATCCGGATAGTAAGAACGCGGGTTTTACCCGATCCAGCACCAGCAATTATTATCATCGGACCGTCTTTTTGTAAAACGGGTAATTGTTGCGCTTCGTTAAGCTGGTTTATGTATTGTTGCATTCTTAAATATTAAAGTTCAAATTTAAGCTTACTATCTATCAAATGCAATTTAATTTTATTTATTTCTGCTATATTTGCGATATAAAAAATACCGAATACCATTATGGATACCAGCAAAATTTTAGAATTACTTTTTTATACTTTACCAGCCGTAATTACGGGATTGGTTGCTTTTTACTTTTTTGAAAATTTTGTAAAAAACGAAAATAATCGTCGAAATTTTATATTGCGTCAAGAAAATCAAAAGCAAGCTTTACCAATCAGATTGCAAGCTTTTGAGCGATTGACTTTGTTTTTAGAACGTATTAATCCGGCGAAATTATTAGTTCGTGTTGCACCTTTGAGTGAAGATAAACTAGATTATTCTAATTTATTAGTTCAGCATATTGAGCAGGAATTTGAACACAATTTAACCCAACAAATTTACCTTTCTAACGAAGCTTGGACAATTATATTATCTGCTAAAAATACTACTATTCAGATAATTAGACAAAGTACCTTAAACAAAGAAATTACATCATCTCATAAACTTCGAGAAGCAATTTTAACGGAATTAGGAAACAACCAAGCTCCGAGCACTTTTGCAATAGATTTTTTGAAAAACGAACTTTTACGAATTTTATAAATTTTGCTTCAACAGAATAAACTTTAAAACAACCTTTCCAACTGAAACTTTTCGTCTGTATTTAATCTTGGAATTAATTGTTTAAATAAAACAAAATAACTTTCGTCTTTTAATAAAGCACGAATTGTATCTCGACCAAATTTTACAAATTGCCATTTGTGGTGTGTTGTTGCATTTACTAAATTATATAAAACTTCTAGATTTTTAGAATCGACTTCTAGCATATTTTCTAATGCAATTTGTCGAACCTTACTTTCATAATTTGCCGATGTATAGGCTAATAATTCTTGAAAATAATTCTGCTTTTTTATAACATCACCATTTTTATAAAATAAATAGGCGGTTAAGAAAGTAATTCGTGATTCTTTGTCGCTGTTTCCTTCCCAATTTTGAGCAATTTCTATATATTTTTTTTGACTTTCTGGGAAACTACTGTATAGTTTTACAAAAGCCGTTTGCTGTGTTTCATAGGATTTGTCAGATAACAAACTTTCGTATTCAGTTTTAAAATCCGCTGGAATTGTTTTAAAATTTTCTGCAACGGCATTTCTCACTTTTAAATTCTTGGTTTGCATTGCCATTGCTAACAATGCTTTTTTATCGGCGAAAGCATTATTTTTTAATTGATTGACAATTTCTATTTTAGTTTCATGAAAAACATCCGATTGTAAAATTTCTTTAAAAAGTTCTTTTTTATCCGATAAGGCAACTTTTCGAAGTGCAACTATTTTTAAATAATCGGAAATAAAATTACTTTGCTGTAAAATAGCATTTACTTCCTGTATCGGAAAATTGTAATCTTCTAACCACGTTTTCTGAAATTTCTCTGTATCAAAATCCGAATACAATTTAACTTCATTCAAAAAATCAGATGTTTCTACATTTTGAAATTTATATTTTTTTAAATAACTGGCAACTATTTTCTGGAAGATTTCTGCTCCAACTTCTTCCCGAATGGTATGTAAAGCCCAAGCGCCTTTTTGGTAAAAACTAAAAGAACTTGCTTTTTCATTTAAAATCGGTATTGTATCCGTTTTTGATTCTCTATCTAAAAACAAAGCATTTTTATACAGTTGGTAATTAAAATAATCGTCACCAAAAACTTTCTTTTCTGCCAACAATGCATAATAAGTTGCAAAGCCTTCTTGTAACCAATGGTGTTTGCCTGATTTTGCTGTTACCAAATCGCCAAACCATTGGTGCGCCAATTCGTGGGCATTTACATTAACATAATTTCTATCATTAACTCCATATTCGTCTACTACATAATCTTGAGAAAATAAAGTCGATGTTGTATTTTCCATTCCGGCATATAAAAAATCTTTAACCGGAATATTTCTATAAATTTTCCAAGGATAAGCGAAACCGATTTCTTTTTCTAAAAAATTAAAAATAGAATCTGAAGCTTTGTAAGTAAACTCATATTTATTTACATCTTCTGGTCTTAAATAATTTTCTAAAGGAATTTTTGATTTTGATTCGCTTTTAAAAACGGTAAAATCGCCGATAGCAAACATTACCAAATAAGAAGACATTGGTTTACACATTTCAAAATTGCGCACATTAAAACCTAATTCATATCCATTTGCTTTGTGGTTAGTATTTTTCAAAATTCCGTTGGAAATAGCAATAAAACTATCGGGATATTTAATAGATAAACTAAACACTACTTTCTCATTCACGTCATCAAAACTTGGCAACCAATGGCTTGTATATTTACCTTGACCTTGTGTCCAGACTTGTGTACCGTTATTTCTTCCTGTAAAATATAAAGTCTGTTTTGGTTTTGCAGAATATTCAAATTCTAGGGTGTTTTTTCCAATTTTAAATCCGTTATATAAAACTAATTCTTTGCCATTATTTATAAAGCCAACAACCTTATTATTAATTGTAAGATGAGAAAACTCCATCGCCTTAGCATCAATCCGAATGCTATCTATTTGTGCAATCACCTTAAAGTCATAAGTAATTTTTCCGCTTATTGATTTTGTTTCTGCATCCGGAAAAACCGTTGCCTTACAATTGACGAAATCTACATTTTTAATCTGCTGAGAAAAACATCCGACAGAAAAAAGAAAAAAAAATAAATATTTCATGTTTTTTTAATAGAAGTATAAAGATAAAGCAGTAATTTTTAATTCTACTAATAAAAATCTATCTTCGCTGTAACAAAGAAAATGCTATTTTAAACAGAGGTTTTCTAGTTTTAAAGCACAATTCCCATCGGATGCAAAACGACATTTTAAAAACTCCTATCGAATATCTTAAAGGAATTGGTCCAACGCGCGGCGAATTGCTCCGAAAGGAATTGGGAATTTTTAAATATGTCGATTTATTAAATTTTTATCCAAATAGATATATTGATAGAACCAAGTATTTTAAAATTAAAGAATTACAAGACACCAATGCAGAGGTTCAAATCGTTGGTAAAATAACACACATTAAAACCGTAGAGTTCGGCAAAAACCAAAAACGTTTAGTGGCCACTTTCGTGGATGATACTGCTGCGATGGAATTAGTTTGGTTTCAAGGCGTAAAATGGATAAAAGAAACCCTAAAAATTAATGAAGTTTATGTGATTTTTGGTAAAGTTTCTAATTTTAACGGAACTTTTAATATGCCGCATCCAGAAATGGAATTATTAGAAGAACACAAAGCCAGTTTGCGTAGTGCAATGCAACCGATTTATCCAAGTACCGAAAAATTAGGACAACGAAATATTACCAATAAAGTAATTGGTAAAGCAATGCAACAATTATTTATTGAAACTAATGGCAATTTTGCCGAAACTATTCCGCAACCTTTAATGGATTCTTTGCGTTTGATTCCTAAAAACGCTGCCTTATTTAATATCCATTTTCCTAAAAATCAAGATTTACTTGCCAAGTCGCAATTTCGGTTGAAATTTGAAGAATTATTTTTTATTCAGTTGCAACTGATTACAAAAAATCTGATTCAGAAACATAAAATAAAAGGACATCCTTTTAAAGTTGTAGGAGAAAATTTTACTAATTTTTATACCAATCATTTGCCATTTGAGCTTACAAATGCGCAAAAAAAAGTTATTAAAGAGATAAGAAACGATATGGGCAACAATGCCCAAATGAATCGACTATTGCAAGGAGATGTTGGTTCTGGGAAAACAATTGTGGCTTTGTTGTGCATGTTGATTTCTAAAGATAACGGATTTCAGAGTTGCTTAATGGCACCAACAGAAATTCTTGCCAACCAACATTTTAGCGGTTTGTCTGATTTGGCGAAAGATTTAGATGTAAACATTAAAATCTTAACTGGTTCGACTAAAATTAAAGAACGTCGAATTATTCATGCCGAATTACTATACGGGACTTTAGATATACTAATAGGAACGCATGCGTTGTTAGAAGACATTGTTGCGTTTAAAAATTTAGGATTGGCTGTCATTGATGAACAACATCGTTTTGGTGTAGAACAACGATCTAAATTATGGAAGAAAAATAAAATTCCGCCACATATATTAGTAATGACTGCCACTCCAATTCCACGAACTTTGGCGATGAGTTTGTATGGTGATTTAGATTTATCGGTCATAGACGAACTTCCGCCAGGAAGAAAACCAATTCAAACCGTTCACAGATACGACAGTAATCGACTAAAAGTTTGGAAATTTTTAAAAGACGAAATTGCAAAAGGTAGGCAAATTTATATCGTTTATCCTTTAATACAAGAATCTGAAAAATTGGATTATAAAGATTTAATGGATGGCTACGAAAGTATTTCTCGAGATTTTCCGTTGCCAGAATATAGCATTTCTATGGTTCATGGCCAAATGAAACCTGCCGATAAAGAAGCAGAAATGCAGCGCTTCGTGCAAGGAAAAACCAATATTATGGTTGCAACAACGGTTATTGAGGTTGGTGTAAACGTTCCTAATGCTAGCGTTATGGTTATAGAAAGTACCGAGCGTTTTGGTTTATCGCAGTTACACCAATTGCGAGGTCGTGTTGGTCGTGGTGCAGAACAAAGTTATTGTATTTTAATGACGGGAAATAAATTGAGTAACGACAGCAAAATTAGATTAGAAACTATGTGTAGCACGAACGATGGATTTGAAATAGCTGAGGTCGATTTAAAACTTCGCGGTCCAGGAGACATAATGGGAAAACAACAAAGTGGCATTTTAAATTTGAGAATTGCCGATTTGGTAAAAGACAAAGACATCTTAATGTTGGCTAGAGAACATGCTATTAAAATATTAAAAGAAGATGCACCAATGCAGTTACCAAAAAACACTTCTATGCGATTAGCCTATATGGAGTTGACTAAAAAAGCCAATATCTGGAATTATATTTCATAAATTATCCAGAAAAAAGGTTTTCATTACATTATTTGTATCTACAAATGTTAAATAAAAACAAATTACTACCTCCTGTTTATCTAAAATTCTAAATTT